>CAZHEW010000310.1:0-4623 GCA_964531815.1 uncultured Verrucomicrobiota bacterium | reverse complement strand
GGTTAAAGCGTTGAGGCCGGAGGAAGTTGCGGACATGGTGCCGGAGTAAATGGCGGCAATGAGGAGGCCGGGCAACCCTGCGGGCAGCTCGGTGACCACGAAATAGGGAAGGATCTGGTCCGGCTTCGTGATGCGTCCGGCGGCCAGCGGGTCACCGTGCGTCTGGTAAAAGGCATAGAGCACCAGGCCGGTCAGGTAGAAGACGATGAACACCGGAATGAGCAGCCAGAACTTCAGCCACAAGGCCCGCTGTGCCTCCCCCATGCTGGTGGCGGTCAGGTACCTTTGGACGGACACCTGGTCGGTGGCCAGTTGCACCAGGTTGATCACCGTGCCGCCCAGCAGCAGACCCCAGAGCGTGACGCGCACGGAAGGATCCAGGCTCAGGCTCAGTTCGAGCTTCCCGCCGGCCCGGCCGATTTCATACACGCCCGCCAGCCCGTCCGGGATGCGCGCAAGCGCCACGCAGAGGATGACAATCTGGCCGCCAAACAGGACCAGGAACTGGATGACATCCGTCCAGATGACGGCCTTCATGCCCCCCAGGGTGGTGTAGAGGGTGGTGAGGGTTCCGGTGCAGATGATGCTGAACCAGAGGGGAAGGCCGGTGACTTGCTCCAGGGCCAGGGCGGGGGCGTAAGTAACCAGTGCCAGCCATAACAACACGCGCAGGATGAACAGGGTGGAGGCGAGCAAACGCACCTGCACCGAAAACCGTTCTTCCAGGTATTGGTAGGCGGTGTAGAAGCGGGACTGGTAGAAGTGCGGGATGAAGATCCTGGTCGTGACCGGCGTGGCGATGATGAAGCTCAGCCCGAACAGCACGAACGTGAACCGGTGCGCATAGACCTCGCTGGGGCAGCCCAGATAGCTGATGCCGGAAAACAAGGCCGCCAGGACCGAGACGCCCACGAGCAGAAAGCCCATGCTGCGGGAGGCCAGAAAGTAATCCTTGATTGTGCGCTGCTCCTTGACGAACAGCAGGCCGACGGACACCGCCACGATCAGGTAGACAATGAAGACACTGTAGTCCAGCCAGGAAAAACGGCTCACACGCCAAATGCCGTCAGCCCGGCTTTGAAGTAGTTGCTCAGCCCGATCACATCCGCTCCGAGGGTAAAGACGCCGTAGCCTTCGGCGGTGAGCACCGCGCGGGGCGCCAGCATGCCGGGCGCCATGGCATATTTCCGGTGCTTCCTGGCTGCCGCCCCCACGCGCTGGCGAGCTACCACTACCTCCGGCGCGTTCACCTGCCCGGGCTTCCCAATCAGATGACTGAAATCCCCCGGTCCAAACAGCAGCATGTCGTAGCCGGGGACGGCGGCAATGGCCTCGACGTTCTCCAGCGCCTCGGGCGATTCGATCTGGAAGATCAGCAACCGCTCCGTGTTGCTGTGGGCCATGTACTCGGTTGTCGGAATCAGGCAGTAGCGTCCGTCGGGATTGCCGCCGTCCACCGGCCGCCGTCCCAGCGGGTGGAAGCGCGTCATCTCGACAATATGCCGCGCCTCTTCAGCCGTCTTGACGTGGGGCACCATGATCGCCGTCGCGTCGGCCTCGAAAGGCTTTACATAATCGCTGTAGCTGCCCTTTTCGACACGCACGATCGTATCCACGTCGTAGAGCTTGGCGGCCCGGATTTGGTTCTCCAGGTTAAACCAATCGTTCGAGACATGCTCGTTGCAGATCCAGACGGAGGAGGCGCCGGCCAGGCCGGCCAGTTCGATGACTCGGGGATCGCCCAGGTTGAGCTTGAAACAGGTCGGCTGTTTGCCGGCCCGGAGTTCACGCAAAATACGACTGGAGCGGAGATTCATGCAACGAGTCTATCTGGTCCGCGCCCCTTGAGAAGGATTTTTTCGGCGACAGAACTTGCGGAAGCTGCGTTACAGATGAACGCGATTACCAAGGGAAGCGCAATCACTCGACCTGGCCGGAAGGGCACGCCGGATGTGGATCCCGGGCCAACCGCCTTCCCGCTACGTGGAGGGGGTTGGGGCGGTTAGCCCCAGGATCGGCGCCGGGCGCTAAGCCTACGGCTTGTGCAGGCGGTAGAACTTGATGCTGTCCATCGCGTTGCTCACCGTGAACTTGCCGTTGACCACCACCGGCGGATAGGGCGGGATCATGACCCACGGAACACCGTTCAGCCGGTTGGTGGCCTCCAAACGGTAGCCGGGCGCCGCCGTCGTCCAATCCAACGCCACGTTCGACGCGCCGGCACGCGTGATGTTCAGCACCGGCCGGCAGTTGCCGCCGGTCACACTTAGGGCGTAATCGCCGCCCGAGCCGGCGGTGACCTCATTGACCGTTAACACGAACACCTGGTTCGCCGCCACATTGAAGGAGTAAACCCGCGGCGTTCCGCCAACTCCTGTGCTGGAACCGCAGTCGGCCAAATAGTTTGCGCACAAACTTGCCGGAACGAAGCTGCCCAGGTAAGCGGCGCTGAACAAGTCGTCGCCCAACGCCCCGGTCAGACTCACGGTGATACAAGCATCGGACGGGCCGTTGAAGAAAGTGTGGGCGTTGTAGCTCCGGCTGGTGGAATCGTTCAAGCCGGGGCAGACCTTTGGCGCGGCACACGTGGCCACCACCCCGTCCCGGACCAACCGACCCGCTTCTTGCGGACTGGCGGCTCCCAACGAGCCGTTGAGCGTTACCTCCGGGCACAGTTCGCAGATGCCGCTGCCGGGCGTGCAGGCGGTGGGGTAGAGAAAGAGCGAGCAGCAGCGGATGCTGCCCACGGCTCCAGCCGTGTCATCGGCGATGCGCAGCGTCCAGGTGCCGTTGACATCGCTGCCCGACTTTTCATTGAAGGCCGCCAGGGAGCCTTCCGGGCGGTAGATCCCAACAAACGGGGCCGTCCCGGAGGTGATGGGAGTCGAGGCGGTGCTGTCGAAGGTGGTGCGGAACTTATCCGTGCAGTCAGTGCCGTAGTCCGACGACGTGCCGCCGTTGTCGGTGGACAGGGTCACCATGGTGCCGTCCGGGCCGATGAGCCACATGTCCAGGTCGCTGTCCGCCGTGTGCGTGATGTGCAGGGAGACCGCCACCTTCTTGAGCGGGGTGGTAATGCCACTCACGGTGAAGGTCTTGTCCACCGAACCACCGTCAGGAATCGCGGTCACCACGGCGTTGTTGTATCGCACCACCGAACCGGCCACGCCGCTGGGCAGCGAGAAGGGCACCTTCAACGTGCCATGGGTGGCCGTGGCGACCTGCAGTTCGAGGTTGACGGTGTCGCCGCAGGCAAAACCCGGCTGCGTGGTGATTTGGAAGAAGGCATCATTGGTGCGCGAGTAACCGGCCGGAACGTTGGGATAGGTCGAGAACGGCTGCACCACCACCACGCCCGGGGTGAGGGACTGCAAAGTGGCGCTCAACCCGCTCATGGCGTAGGCGCTGATGTTGTTGATCACCAGGTTTAAGAAGTTGCACTCGTTCGTCTCGATGGCGCCATTGCCATTGCCGCTGAGCACGTAGGCGGCGCCGCCCGTCAGCGACTGGTTGGTCATGGTCAGCACCACGTCATTGCCGCTGGATCCGGTGTAACTCAGGCGGAAGTGGAACTTGCCCGTGCTATCGCTGACCACCGCGCCCTCGGAGAGGCCATCGAAGGCGCCGGTGACCGCGTCGGTGCTGTCATTGTTGACAATGATAAACTGGTCGCCTTGCTGGGGCAGGAAGCCCACCGTGAGGGGCGATAGGGCCGCCCCGGTAAGGTTGACCGTGCCGACGGTGTTCAGTTGGTCGTAGCCGCTGCCCACCGTGTTGCCGTTGAGTTCGATGGCCAGGCTGCCGGCACTGCCGAAGGCGACATTGCCCGAGCTGAGTTTGCCGGCGCTGGCCCCCGGAGACACCACCCCGTAATCAGTGATAGCTCCCACCGTGCCGGTGCCGCCAAGCGTGCAGCCACTTTCCACGGTCACCGCGCTGCTAATCGAGCCATTAACCACCAGTTTGCCGGCATCGTACACATGCGTGATGCCGGCGGAGAAGCTGGCGTTGCCGTTCATGGTGAATGTGCCAGTCCCCATCTTGGCCAGCGTGTAGCCAAGGCCATAGCCGACGCCGGTCATCGGGCCGTCAAAAGTGCTTGTGCCGCTGCTCTCGCCGACCGCCAGGTAGCCCCCGGTCCCAAAGTGCACCGTCCCCGATCCGCGCAGCGTGTCTATCAACGCCCAATAGGCGCCGCACTCCAGCAGACCGCCGCTCCGGATCAGGACATCCGCCGTGAGCGCAAGCTGGTTATTGCTCGCCAGCGTCACCGTATCGCTGCCGCTGCCGTCGCCAATGACGAGGTTGCCTGGCACCGATTTCACGATGCTGGATTTGCTGAGCACTAGGGTGCCTTCGTTGACCATCGTCGTGCCGGCGTAGGTGTTGGCGGTGGTGCCCGACAACGTGAGCGTGCCTGACCCGCGCTTGGTGAACCCGCTGGGGCCGATGATTGGCCCGCTCAACTCCAGGCTGCTGGTGTTGTCTATGACGGAATCACTTGCCAGGGTGACCTGGCCCGCCCAGGAACAATTTCCGTAACTTGCGCCAAGAGCGCCCAGTTCATAATAACCGCTGCCGTTCAACACCAACGGCTTGGCGCCAACCAGGACCGGATTCTCA
>CAZHEW010000309.1:0-4634 GCA_964531815.1 uncultured Verrucomicrobiota bacterium | reverse complement strand
GAACCGCACGCCGTGGTAGCTTGGGCTGGGCTCGGTGAGACCCGGGAATTTGCCCGACGCCGCCCAGTCGAACTTGCCGCTGTCCACGATCACGCCGCCGATCGAGGTGCCGTGCCCGCCGATATACTTCGTCGCCGAAGCAACGATAATGTCCGCCCCGTAATCAAGGGGCCTTGCCAGGCCCACGCCGATGGTGTTGTCCACCACCAGCGGCACGCCCGCCCCGTGCGCGATTCCGGCCAGCGCCTCGAAGTCCGGCACGTCCAGCTTTGGATTGCCGATGGTCTCGGCATAGACCGCCCGGGTCTTTGCGGTGATCGCCTGCTGAAACGCCTCCGGCTTCTGCGAGTCCACGAACTTCACCGTGCGGCCCAGCTTGGGCAGCGTGTAATGAAAGAGCTGGTAGGTGCCCCCGTAGAGGTTGTTGGCCGACACAATCTCGTCGCCCAACTGCGTGATGTTCAGCAGCGCCAGCGTCGCCGCCGCCTGCCCGGACGCGACCGCCAGCGCGCCCGTGCCGCCTTCGATCGCGGCGATGCGCTGCTCGAACACATCGGTGGTCGGGTTCATGATCCGCGTGTAGATGTTGCCGAACTCCTTGAGCGCAAACAGGTTGGCCGCGTGGTCCGAGTCCTTGAAGACGTAGGACGTGGTTTGGTAAAGCGGCACCGCGCGCGCGCCGGTGGTCGGGTCCGGCACCTGGCCGGCGTGGAGCGCCAGCGTGCTGAGATTCCTGGATGAGTTGCTCATAAGCTCCATGGACAATAACCGCTTATTGCGGTTAATCAAGAAGCCGGGGCAAGGGCTGCAGCCGGCGTCCCCGGCGGGATGGCCCGGCAAATTGCGGCCCGACGCGACGGGCTAACGGGCGCGGCCTTTGGGTTTCTGCAGGGCGTGGCCGTACTTGCGCTTGAAGCTGTGGCAGGAGGCGAAGTCGGTCTTGCCGTCGTCGTTCTCCCAGACTTCGTCGAAGCGCGCCTCGCGCGGCTGGCTGCGCAGCGCGCTTTGCCTCAGGATGTTGCCCTGCTCATCGCAGGTCACCTCGATGAAGCGCGGCTTTTGGAGCCGGTTGAGGCGGTTGGACAGGATGACCAGTACCTTTCGTTTCATATACGGCTACTTGCAGCGCACCAGCACGCGGAGCCGCTTGGCCTTGTAGGCGCCCGCGTTGGCGGCGAAGGTCCAGTCGGGGTTGCCCTTGGGCTGGTTCCCGATCCCGATGTCGGCGCGGCCATCCTCGTTCCAATGGTTCAGGGCGAAGAGGGTTTGACGCGCGTCGTGTTTATGCACCTGCATTGAGCCATAGCCGCCAGCCTTGGGTGCCGGCTCATCGCCGAAGTCATAGACCTGGGCCGAGGCATTGGGCACGTTCGCGGCGTTGGCCGTGCCGTAGTCGTTGGGCCAGAACTCGATGTTGCCGCCGGCCAGGCCCGTGCCGGTCGTGATGCCCTTCACGTTGGAATAGACGTTGAGGTTGGCCACGTTCTGCTGGAAGCGCGCCCCGGTCCGGCCCCGCGGGACGCCAATCTTGCCCGGCGCGTCGGTGAACGCATCCATGGAAACATACAGGTATTGGGTATTCCGATCCGCGCCCTGCAACTCAAGGAAGTATGCAACACGGTCGAAGGGGCGCTGAATCCTGCCGCTGTCATCCACCTCATAGGCGAAGTCGCGCGCCAGTTTGTTCAGGTCCAGGTCATACACCAATTGATAGTCCCCGGCCTCGGGCACTTTCAACGCCAGCAAATCGCGCTTCGGTTCCTGGCCGGCGCGGAAGGCGCCCGCGGGCAGGCCCTCGGCGTTCATCAGGTTGGGCTCCGCCAGCATGTTCCAGGCAAAGCGCATGGCAACGGGGCGTTTGACCTCCTGAGCGCTCACCACCACGGAGGCGCCGTCTATGCGGGCATCGGCCTTGACGAAGCCTCCTTCGTCCGCATCTATCACCTCGAACCAAGTCAGCGGCTTGCCGTCGCGGCTGGCCAGTCCGCCGCCGACGTGGTCGAAGGTCACGCGCAGCGCGTCGCCTTCGATGGTCATGGCTTTGAAAGTCGGCCCGGAATACACCACGCCCTCCTGCCCGTAAGTCCTGGCGAGGGCCCACAGAGCCAGCCGCCGCCCGACCTCTTGCTTGTTGGTGGGATGAATGTCTTTAAGGTCGCCGATGTCGTTGATCACGACCATGCCGGTCTGGGGCACTTGCTGCGCCGCCGCCTGCGCCTCCCAGAACTCCCCGATGATCTCGGGGTCAAAGCTGTAGGTAAAAGGCGCGATCTGCACGAAGTAGAACGGGAAATCACCCCCGCCCCAGACCTGCCGCCACCCGCCGATGAGCGCTTTCATCCGCTCGGCATACAACATTCCTTCGGTGGCGTTGGATTCGCCCTGATACCAGATCGCGCCGCGCAACGCGAAAGGCCGCAGCGGGTGAATCTGGCCGTTATACAGCGCGGTCGGGTGCTGCAGATCGCGCGGGGGCAGCAATTCGTTCGGATAGGACGGCATGGCGGGGACGAGTTTGCGATCGGTCAGCGCCTGGCGGGCGGCCGCCAGCCAGCGCTCGGTGTCCTGCAGAAACTGCTCCAGCCGGTGCTGATGAGGCCGGGTGCGTGGATCGCCCAGTTGGACCTGCTCATTCTGCGTCTTCAAAGCCGGCACGGCGGCAAAGCCCTCCGGCGGCGTCCACGACTCGATGCGCGTCCCGCCCCAGCTTGAGTCAATCAGTCCGATGGGCACCCCGAGCTTCTTGTGCAACTCGCGCCCGAAGTAATAGGCGCAAGCGGAGAAGCCGCCCCACCCGCCTTCGCCAATTGTCTGCGGGCTGCACACTTTCCAGGTTCCCTCGATATCGTTCTGCGGCTCGGGCTTCCAGCTCTTGCCCACTTTCAGCAGCCGGATGCCCGGGTAATTGGCGGCGGCGATTTCCTCCTTGGCATCCCGGGAGGCCCCGACGCCCATCTCCATGTTCGACTGCCCCGAGCACAGCCACACCTCGCCAATCATCACATCCTCGAAGCGAACGGTGCTGGAACCGCTCACCGTGAGGGTATAGGGCCCGCCGGCCTTCATGGGCGGCAGCTTCGCCATCCATTCGCCGCGCTCGTTGGCCTCTACCTGCTGGTGGTTGGCCGCGAGCTCGACCTTGACCGTTTCATTGGGTTGCGCCCAGCCCCAGACTGCCAGCGGCTTCTCCTGCTGCATCACCATGTGGCTGGAGAAAACGCGCGGCAAGCGCACTTCCGCACGTCCCGTCCCCGGAAGACCGCCCACTGCCGCCAGCGCCAGCACCGCCGAACACATTGCCAGGCCGAGTCCAGATCTACGCATAGTCATTTCCTTCAAGTAATCATTCTCCGTTCCAACGCTCCACGAAACGCCTCACCGGCTCCCGGAGCGCTCGCAGTATTCTCCCCCGGGCCATGCCAGTCAATAACGGGATTACAGGGCGCTTCTGCCGGGGCGCCTTTTGCTGCCGCACTGCGCCAGCCGGGCCGGCGAATTGGCGGCGCTGGATTTTGGGCGTGCGTTGCCGCGCGGTCGGCGGCAAGCTCCACCCGACTCATGGCTGTCATCAAACCCTTTGCCGCGTTGCGACCGAAGCCGGACCTGGCGGCGCGGATCTGCGAACTGCCTTACGACGTGATGTCCACGGAAGAGGCGCGCCAGGCCGCCGCCGGCAATCCCCTGAGCTTCCTCCACGTCAGCAAGCCGGAGATTGATCTGCCGCCCGCGACCAATCCCTACGCTCCGGAGGTCTATGCCAGGGGCAAGGAGAATTTCCGGAGCCTGATCGCCCAGGGCGCGCTCCAGCAGGACGAGCAGCCATGTTTCTATCTCTACCGCCAAGTCATGGGCACGCACAGCCAGACCGGCCTTGTCGCCGCCGCCAGTTGCGAGGATTACCTCAAGGGCATCATCAGGAAGCACGAACTGACCCGGCCCGACAAGGAGGACGACCGCCTGCGCCACATCCAGACGCTCGAATCCCAGACGGGCCCCGTGTTCCTGGTCTATCGCGCCACTCCAGGCATGGACGCGCTCGTCGCAAGGCAAACCGCCGAGGCCCCGAGCGTGGACTTCACAGCCCCCGATGGTGTGCGTCATACCGCCTGGGTCATCGCCCAGGCCGCGCAGATTCGTTTCATTGAGGCCGAGTATAACCAGATGCCCTGCCTCTACATCGCTGACGGCCACCATCGCTGCGCCGCCGCCGCGCGAGCCTGCCAGGCCCGCAACGGCGCGGGCGAGAGCGCCCGCTTCCTCAGCGTCATCTTCCCGCACAACCAGATGCAGATTCTTCCCTACAACCGCGTGTTGAAGGATTTTAACGGCCTTTCGCCCGCGCAGTTGCTGGAGAAGCTGGCCGCCGTGTTCACGATCAAGACCCCTGGGGCCGCCACCCCAACCCGCAAACACGAGCTGGGGCTCTGCCTCGACGGCCAGTGGCACACGCTGAGTTTCCTGCCGCCGCGCGCGGCCGCAGCCGACCCGATCGAGCGGCTCGACGTCACGTTCCTCCAGAAGCACGTGCTGGAGCCGGTCTTCGGCATCCGCGACCCTCGCACCAGCCAGCGCATCAACTTCGTCGGCGGCATCCGCGGCACGGCGGAACTGGAGCGGTTAGTCAACGGGGGCGA
>CAZHEW010000308.1:2058-4646 GCA_964531815.1 uncultured Verrucomicrobiota bacterium | reverse complement strand
GGACGCAGTGCCGGCCTAAAAGGGGGCACCCATTAGGGCAGGTGAGCTTTGGCTCAGTTGAGAAGCGTTCGTGACCGAGACCACGTTTCGCGCCAGCGAACAACCCGAATCAGGGTACCAATTTCGTGCTGGGCTTGGGAAGCCTCACCTGTCCCAGCGCTCATAAAGTCGTTGACACCACCGGTGCCATGGCGCGTTAGTTCAATATCCCTCAAGACTTGAGTGACTATCTTCTGCCCCGCTTTTGCTCTGCCCCCTTTATCGGCAAAGGCAAAGTTTGGTGAAGTTTGGTGATTGACATTCCCCTCCCGTCTGGCAACATGGGGCCAGAATGAACGGGACTAACCAAGCCCCCCTCACTCGTGTAGCGCCACTGAAGGGGAGGGGCGGCAAGACGTAATCGGTTAATAGTTCGTTCCCAGGACTTACCATGCATCTCACAAAACCAATGAAACGCCTCCTCCTTCTCGCAGCGGTGTGCGGCTTAGCCGCAACCGGTTTCGCCCAATCCAATTGTCCCCCCGCTGGAATCGTGGCGTGGTGGCCCGGGGACGATAATGCTTTTGATGTCGCCGGGACCAACCACGGCCTACTCCAGAACGGGGCTGGCTACGCGACGGGCGTCGTGGGCAGCGCCTTCTCGTTCGACGGCGCGGACGATCGGATGTTCGCAGCCATCTCCTCCGGCATCCCGGCGGGCAACACACCGCACACGATCGAGGCCTGGGTTTATCCCGCGGCCCTGCCGGGGGGCCGGGCTTGGATGCTTTTGTTGGGCAGCCCGGGCAGCGGAGCACACCACTGGCTGCTCAACCCGGATGGCAGCACCTCACTGGGATCATGGAGTACGGCGGGGGCGTCCCCCAGGTTAGCCGCCAGCGTTTGGACCCATGTCGCCTTGACCTTTGATGGAACCACGCTCCGCTGCTACACCAATGGCTTGTTGGAGTCCACTCGCAGCGCGTCGTTTAACCTCCAGGGCTCGCCGCTGCCACTGGATCTAGCCGGCAGCTACATAGGAGAATCCTGTTTTGCCGGACGCCTCGATGAGGTTTCCGTTTATGACCGCGCCCTGACGGCCGGTGAAATCCTGGTCATTTTTGGAGCGGGCAGCGCGGGCAAGGGTTGTCAGAGTGGGCCGCCTGTCATTGCCGCGCAACCCCAGGGCCGGACTGTGGCCGCGTCACAAACCGCGGCGTTCATCGTCCTGGCAAATGGGACTCAGCCGCTGGCGTACCAATGGCTCTTCAACGGCGCGACTCTATCCGACGCAACCAATGCCATCCTTGCGGTCTCGAATGTGAGCAGCAACGAGGCCGGCAGTTACCGGGTGGTCATCACCAACTCGTTGGGTGCTGCCACCAGTGAGGTAGCCGTTCTCAACGTGGTGCCCGGGCCGGGGTGGTGGATCGGCGAGGGAGACGGCGTGTCGTGGAACGACCCGGCCAATTGGAGCTTCAACTGGGTCCCCGGTCCAACCAACGACGTTTTCATTCTCGGTGTGGGCACGAACATGGACATCACGCTTGGCAGCGACGTGACGGTCCAAAGCCTTCAGTGCAGCGCATCCTTGAACCTTTCCGGCGGTGGCTTGAGCCTGACCAGCGGCGCGTCTCAGGTGGATGGCGGTTTGACTATCTCGCCGGGACAAAGGCTTCAGGTGAGCGGAACAAACTCGACTTTCACCGCGAACGGACCGACCACGGCGGACAACGCCAACCTGTACGTGAACGACGGCGGCGTTTTGGCCTTGCCGGGTTTACAGAGCTTCCACAAGTTGGATGGCTGGGGTTTGATCTGGCAGGCAAGCGGACCTGGCAGCGTGCTGGTGCTGGGGGTGACGAACCTGGTGTCGTTGCCGAGCTATGGCTTGGAGATCAACGCGCTGGCGGGCGGCGTGATTGAACTGACCAACTTGGTGAATCTGGACGGGGCGGTCAACGTTGTGGCGGATGGCGTCAACAGCATTGTGGAGTTGCCGCAGTTGGCAAGCGTGACCAACGCCTCGTTCTACGCGCGGAACGGCGGGACGGTGTTGGCTCCGGGTGTGCAGAATTTCCACAAGTCGGATGGCTGGGGTTTGATCTGGCAGGCAAGCGGACCTGGCAGTGTGCTGGTGCTGGGGGTGACGAACCTGGTGTCGTTCCCGCGTTATGGCCTGGCGATCAACGCGCTGGGGGGCGGCGGAATTGAACTAACCAAGCTGGTGAATTTGGACGGGGACGTATCAGTTTTGGCGGATGGGACCAACAGCATCGTCGCTATGCCTTTGCTGGCGACCGCGACCAACGCCTCGTTCGTGGCGCAGAGTGGCGGGACGGTGCTGGCACCCGGCTTGCAGAGCTACCAGAAGTCGGGTGGGGGTTGGGAGCGTACGTGGCAAGCCAGCGGACCGGGCAGCCTGCTGGTGCTTGGAGTGACTAACATCCTGTCAATCTGGCATTACGACTTGAGGGTGAACGCACTGGCTGGCGGCGTGATTCAACTGACTAACCTGGTGAACGTAGACGGGTCCGTAACAGTTGTGGTGGACGGGACCAACAGCACGGTGGAGTTGCCGCTGCTGGCAGCCGTAACCGATACCAATG
>CAZHEW010000308.1:0-1958 GCA_964531815.1 uncultured Verrucomicrobiota bacterium | reverse complement strand
CGAGAAGCCGGGCGGCGGCCCGAACCCGACCTGGCAAGCCAGCGGAGCGGGCAGCGTGCTGGCGTTGGCGGTGACCAATATCGTGTCCGCCTGGCATTACGACTTGCGAGTCAACGCCTTGGCGGGGGGACGGGTGGTGCTGGCGGACCTGACGAGTCTCGACGGGGCGGTGACCGTGGTGGCGGATGGGACCAACAGCACGGTGGAGTTGCCGCTGCTGGCAGCCGTAACCGATACCAATGGTTCGCACTCTTTCTGGGCGCAGAACGGTGGCAGACTGAGTTTGCCGAGCCTGCGAAACTACGAGAAGCCGGGCGGCGGCCCGAACCCGACCTGGCAAGCCAGCGGAGCGGGCAGCCTGCTCGCGATAGCAGTGACAAACGTTGTTTCGTTTTGGCACTATGACTTGCGGGTGCTCGCCCTGGCAGGTGGACGAGTCTCGCTGGGAAGCCTTACGAGTCTCGACGGGGCGGTGACCCTCCTGGCGGATGGGGCCAACAGTGTGTTGGATTTGACTTCGCTCCTTACGCGTCCCGATACCAGCGGGGAGTTGACCTTCCAAGTCAGCAACAACGGAGAGATTCGTTTGAGCCCCGATTCAGCGGCACTGTCGAAGGTGGGGTTCAACTTGCACACTGGCGGCAAGGTGTCGGGCGGGGTCCTGGAGTTGCCACCCGGCACCTTGCTTACGGGAGAAGGCGTCGTGGAGGCCAACCTCCTCAACGCCGGCACCGTGCGGCCCGGGCTG
Source organism: uncultured Verrucomicrobiota bacterium (assembly GCA_964531815.1). Taxonomy (GTDB): domain Bacteria; phylum Verrucomicrobiota; class Verrucomicrobiia; order Limisphaerales; family UBA8199; genus UBA8199. The sequence continues at coordinate 1,210 of CAZHEW010000308.1, read as the reverse complement.
GGGGCCGGATCGCTGATCATTTCCGGCTCCTACACGCAAGCGCCGGCCGGCAGGCTAATCATTGACAGCATTGGCACGACCAACGCCGCCGGCTACAAGCCGTTGTTAGTCAGCGGCCCGATCTCGCTGGATGGCGCGTTGACCTTGAGCACCAGTTTTCCGTCGGAGCTGGGAGATTGTTTTGTGGTCGTCTCGAGCCTCGACGGCAGCCCCGTCGTCGGCACGTTTGCAGACCTGCCGCAGTTCCAATATTTGGTCAGCGGTTCCACCGCCTTCAGGATCATCTATACCAGCGGTGCCGGCAACGCGGTGATGGTAATGCGCCCCCTGATCACGATCAAGAAGCTCGCCGGGGGTGCGATGCAGTTGGATGCCGTGAGCCACAACTTCCGCACCGGCTACGCGACGGTGTTGCCGCCGGACCGGCTCAAGCTTCCCGGGGTCGGGGACGATCCGAACACGGTTTACGAGATCTGGGCCTCCACCGACTTCCAGGCCTGGCAAGTGATTGGCAGCGCGGCGACCGACGGCCGAGCCCTGCTGCAATTCATTGACAACAGCGCGCCTGCCAGCCCGTATCAGTTCTACGGCATCCAGAAGCCATAGAGGGGTCCGAACAGAGGATTCTCACAAGCCACCGCCTTTTGCCTCTGCCGTTCTGGCGAGTGGGCTGCTAAGCGCGCGTTGGCTGGGGAGGAGAAGCTTTCACCAACCTCCATCTCCCCTGCTTCCCCCTGTTCCCTTCTGGATAGACACGGCCAAGTCTTCGCAACACAGACGAGCCGCTTGCGGGGCGCGCCCTCCGCGATGGGGACGTGCCGGTAGTGCTGGGGTGGCGGACACCGGTGGAGAGCGTAAGTGTTTTATTCTGAAGGATTTCCGCGAACAACGGGGATTTGTAGCTTGACTTTGGGCCTTTCTGCGCCTGGCTTCCTTGTGATTCCAGTATTGGTGACCGGTCATGGGGCCGGAGGAGCCCATGCGTTTGCGGGTCTGGTTCAACCAGAACTTGTTGGCCGGACCGGAAGCCGCTGGAGGCTTCTCAGAGCTTGCGGTTCGCCACCCGTTGGTAGTCCTTCTCCCGCCGCAATTCGGATTTGAGGCCTCCCACCTCGCGCAGCAGGGCCTTGACCGCCTGGTCAAACACCGTCACCGGGTCGGCGCCGGACTTCTTGCTCTGCAGGATGTTCGAGGGCAACCGGAGCGTCAG
>CAZHEW010000307.1:0-4657 GCA_964531815.1 uncultured Verrucomicrobiota bacterium | reverse complement strand
CGTCCTGGGCATGCTGGTGCTGCTGACCATGTGGAACGCCAAAGCGGCGGGTTACGACGAAGATCAATAGACCCGTGTCACGGGCAGCCCTGAGCACAAGAGAGCCTGCTGCCATAAGCGATGGCAGCCGCCATGGCCGCACTGGCAAGCCGCTGCCACCGTAGCACCACCGCCCTTCCTCCGTTGCTCCTCCGTCCCACCTCCGACCGGCGGTGGGAGGTGGAACGGAGGAGGAACGGAGGAGCAACGGAGGAAGGACGGAGGAGTCAACGGGGTGCGACCACCCAAGGCGGGGGTATTGTGATGGGGGATTTGGAGTCACCTCGTTTCCAACGGGCCAGGATGTCTGAGGCTACTCCGGATTACCTCCGTTCCCTCCGGCATTCTTACTCTCCGGCAGTGGCTGGCCACTCTGTCGCGCGCTGAGCGCCGGGCGCTCGGCTGAGGTTGGCTTGAGGTCCGCCCGAAGCCGGCCGGTCCGCATTCCCCGCATTCAGATATTCCGGGGTTACCGTCGATTGGAGGTATGGCCTTTGGACTGCTCTGCTGGTCCGCCCGCCGTGTTCCGGGCAAACCAGCCGGTCACCACCTTCTGCCGGTCGGTCGGCGTTTGGCTCGGGATCGGCTTATCGAGCGGGCCTGCGTGTTCGAGGCTCCAGCCCTGCCACTCGCGGTAGGCATGATAGCTCCAGTCAAAGCCGTGCCGCTCGAAGATGTCAATCACGTCGGCCAGGTACCTGGCCGCTGAATCACCCGGCGCCGTGCGAATGGCCGAGAATTCGCCAACATACATGTGGAGCTGGTATTTCCGGGCAAACTCGATAGCGGGCCGCATGGCGCGTTCGAGCGCATCCCGGTCCCAGGACTCGTCGCCGATCCGCCCCGGATAGGTGACGCCGGCCGGATTCCCGTGGATGCCCTGGTGGGTGAACTTCATGGGCTGATAAAAGTGAAAGCTGTAAACGATCCCCGGCAGATCCAGCGGTTCAAAGCCAGAGAATCCTTGCGCGCCGCCCCATTGGTTCGGCTCGATAATCAGCGTTCGCTCGGGGTCAATGACTCGAATCGCGCGCGCGGTCTTGTCCGCCAGGGTGTTCCAATCCAGGCAATCCTCGGCCACCATCGAATCGTCCGGTTCGTTGACCAGGTCAAAGCCCCAAATGACCCTCCGCCCCATGTAGCGGGACGCGATGCGTTGCCAGACCTCGACGAACTTCGCCTGAGCCGCCGGCTGGCTGAAGATCCGGCCCCGGGCGGTCACATACCCCGCGCTGAAGGCCTGCCCGCCCGGCGGCGAGTGGAGGTCCAGAACGGCCCGGACCGCATACTTCTCGCACCAGGCCAGCATCTGGTCTATGTGCTGCAGGCGCGCATCGAGCCACGAATCGTAATCCTCCAGAGCACGGTCCTGGCGCGCCGATTCAAAGAGCTGGAGCCGGAGCAGGTTGCCTTTCCACACCGTGGCAAAGTGCTTCACATCGTCCTCTGTCAGATGGGTCCCGGCCATCGCCCCGCGCAACCGCGGCTGGTCGTGGCCCCGGAACACGGGCCGGGCGGGGTCCGGCTTGAGTGTGGACGCCAGCCCCGCCCGCGGAGTGATCCTGACATTGTCGAACCATGCCTCGCCGCTGACCTTTTCCAAACCAAGCACCAGGACGGCATTGGTGGCGGTTTGCGGCACCGTCACCGCGGTGGAGAACCGCCGCCACTCAACGGTCCCGTCAGGAATCTCCGGTTGCGGATAGCTACGGTCGGACGGCGTTTCGACAATCATCATGACCTTCACCCCGTTCCAGGGGTTGGGCTTGGAAGAGACGTTTGCCGTCTTCACATCCGCGCCAAAGAACACCCGCTGGCCGCGCAGCTTCTCCACCGGCAATGGCAGCACGATGGTGCGGCCCGGATCCAGTGTGCCTGACGCCACGGAAACATGGGCAGCGCGGCCGCGGCCCGGGACTTGCACAACCGCATCCGGCGAGATCTTGCGGTTCGCTCCCTCGAAGTCCTCGCGCCAGATTGGCTCGGCGGCTTGGGCCAGGAGGCATCCGCAGGAATACAGCGCCGCAGGCAGGACCTTTAACATACGTCGTTACGGATAGAGGAATGGTTGAGAGAGGGCAAGGCACGCTTTTGTGGTTTGACGATCCGCTTGTGCAGGCATGGTGGTTCGCAGAAACCCGGCAGGAGTCTCCAAAGTGCTTCTATTCGTGGCAAAGGACTTGATCTTTATCTGGGACCTTCGTGTCTGCCATGCCCCCTTCGACATATCATCCAGGCAAACCGCCTCAAGTGATAAGAAACTGCAATGTGTGTGCCCGCCCGTACTGAGCGCTGCACAGGCGAGGGAGAATTGGTTTTGGGGGCCAACCGAGCATGGCGCAACAACAGAAAAGCCAGGGCGGGGTGTCAGCGGGGCCATTTCTGCTACCCTTGCTGCCGCCATGTCTGCCGAACTGCGCGTGGACAACCGCGCCTGCTTCTGGCATCGTGCGCTCGAAGCGCCTGGAAGGCGACATTGGATACTAGGCAATGACACGTATAAAGACCGTTGCGGTGGCCGACGCTTTCATGGATGAAAGCTACTACCGGGCTTGTTTCGCAAAGCACCCCGAGTTCAGCCTGGAGAAGGTTGTCTTTTTCGGCGAACCCGACCGTATCAACATGCGCGGCCCGGTTCATCGCATTGAGCGCGGCGGCCCTGATGCCGTCGAACCGCCCGAGGATCTCTACGGGCTGGTTGAGGATGCCGAGGCCATCATGGTTCACCTCTGCCCCGTCAACAGGCAGGTGATCCAATGCGCCCGGAACCTGAGGCTCATCCTTTCCAACCGCGGCGGCCTCGAGAACATTGATGTTGCGGCTGCAACCCAACGCGGCATTCCGGTGCTGCACAATCCCGCCCACAACGCCAACGCGGTGGCGGAACTCACGATCGGACTGATGGTCGCCGAAATGCGCAATCTCGCACGCACCCATGCCAGCATGAAACAGGGCGTCTGGCGGGAAAAGTTTCCCAACAGCGGCAGGGTTTATGAGATTGTCGGCAAGACCGTGGGGATCATCGGCTTTGGCAATATCGGGCGCCGCGTGGCTCGCAAGCTCACGGTCTTCGACTGCCGGGTCCTGGTTTGCGATCCGTTTATTTCGAGCGATGATCCAGACCTGGCGCGGTACCACTGCAAGCTTGTTGATCTGCCCGCCTTGTTGTCGCAGTCGGACATTGTCTCGCTGCATGTGCGAACCGATTCGCCGATCCCCGTTCTCGGACGCGCGGAATTCGAGCTAATGAGTCCCCACTCTTACTTCATCAACACCGCCCGCCCGCACCTGATAGACAACGCCGCGCTGCACGAACGGCTCCGTGCCGGGAAAATCCTGGGCGCCGCGTTTGATGTCTTCATGACTGAACCGATCAAGTCCGATGAGCCATATCTGGCATTGGACAATGTGACCCTCTCCAACCATCGCGGCGGAGACACTGTCAACTGCTACTCGGACAGTCCAGCGATGCTGCTGACCGAGGCGCTCAAACTCCTTTCGGGCGGCGAACCGAAGTTCTTTGCCAACAAGAGCGAACTTCACCCGAACATCGGTCGGGCGCCTGAAGTCACCCGTTCCCGGAAACCACCGCAACAAGCGAACAACTAACCAACCAAGAACAACGTATGTTTATCGTCGAATCCTATCCGCTCGCCGTCGTCATGTGCATTGTCACCATGCTGTGTTGGGGCTCATGGGCCAACACGCAAAAGCTTGCCAGCAAGGAATGGCGCTTCCAGCTCTTCTACTGGGACTACGCCGTCGGCGTGCTGCTGCTCTCGCTCATCCTGGCATTCACCATGGGCAGTTCCGGCAGTGGCGGACGCGGCTTCCTGGCCGATCTCCAACAAGCCGACGGCAAATGGCTCGGCTCGGCCTTTCTGGGCGGGGTGATCTTCAACCTGTCCAATATCCTGCTCGTGGCGGCCATAGACATCGCAGGGCTGGCGGTAGCCTTCCCGGTAGGCGTGGGCCTGGCGCTCGTGCTCGGCGTCATCACCACCTACCTGGCCACCCATCAAGGCAACGTCCCTATGCTCGCCTTCGGCGTCGCCGCGGTCGTGGTTGCGATCATCCTCGATGGCCTGGCCTACAAACGGCTCGCCAGCGGCGGTCAAAAGACACCCACCAAGGGCATTGTCATCTCCGTGGCAGCGGGCCTCCTGATGGGCTGGTTCTACAGCTTCGTCGCCCAGGCGATGGGGAACATTGACCCCGTCACCAAGACCCTGGAACCGGGCAAGCTCAGCCCCTACACGGCGATTGTCCTGTTCTCGGCCGGCTTGCTGCTCTCCAACTTCATCTGGAACAGCATCATGATGGTCAAACCGCTCTCGGGCGACCCGGTGGCGTTTGGCGACTATTTCAGCAAAGGCAACGCCCGCCTTCACTTCATCGGCATACTCGGCGGCATGATCTGGAGCATCGGCATGGCCTTCAGCATCATCGCCAGCACCAAGGCCGGCGCCGCGCTGGCCTACGGGTTGGGACAGGGAGCAACCATGATCGGCGCCTTCTGGGGCGTGTTCATCTGGAAGGAATTCAAGGGCGCGCCTCCAGGCACCAACAAGTACCTGGCGGCTATGTTCTGCTTCTACCTGCTCGGGCTCGCCATCCT
>CAZHEW010000306.1:0-4661 GCA_964531815.1 uncultured Verrucomicrobiota bacterium | reverse complement strand
GTGTATTGCCCGCCGGCGGGGCATTCGGGGATCCCGGCGGGCAGATAGGGCATGAGGTCTTCGGAAGTGACGGCATCCGTCGCAGTCTTCTGGTGCTCCAACGCCCACTGTTGGATCGCAGCGTCGAGGTGGCGCAGGTTCCGCGCACAAAGGCTCATGGAATTCGTGGTCGCCGGCGCGATGGTTGGATTGGCCGCTTCATAAAGCTTAAGGCGGAGCTGCTCATTTTCGGCATGGAGCTGGCGCAGTTGTTGGGCGATGGCGCGCAACTGCTCGTTTTCCTCGCCGGTCGCGTCAATGCGCTGCTGAAAGTCCCCTTTCGAGTCGCGCAGTTGCCGCACCTCGTTGCGGAGTCGAATCAGCTCCTGGCTGTCACGGCGGAGCCGGGGGAGTTCCTCGGCTTGCGCGCGCAATGATTCCAATTCGGTTTGCGCGGCACGCAGCGCCTCGTTTTCCTCACCGTCGCGCTGCTGGCTCTGTCGCAGGCGGGCCAACTCGTCCTCCATCACGGCGACTCGGGTGTACTGCCAGGCCAGTCCGCCCCCCAGGGCCAGGGCGACCAGGGCGAGAATAATCACAAGGCTGCGATTCATAGGCACAGGTGCGGCCGGCGCCGTTCGAAGCCGCAATCTGCGGCCCCAGCGACCAGCCCTCTATCGCACTGAGCTGCGCATGCACTCATTGTCGAGCGCAAAGCCTACGAGTCAGGCGCCGGAATCTCAAGGGCAAAACAGGGCAAAACGGGTGTGGTCTATTGCAGGCCGGTCGCCTACGGCGCGCAGAACCGGTAGAAGCGGGCCGGGTAATTGGTCGCGCCGGAATCGCTGTATTGCAGCAGTCCGCGGGAGTCCGCGCGGTTGGTGGACAAGGTCTCCCAATACACGGGCGGCGTCAGGTTCGCCGCGGCCTGGACATAATACCACTGGTTCGAGACGCCCAGCAGATTCAACTGAACGCCGCCGTCGGCCAGGGACGCGATTCCAGTAATGGTCGGCGGCGGGATGACGGGCGGCGGCAGAACCGAGATCAGCACCGTGCCGGTGGCGCTGGCGCCGTGCGGGTCGGCTACGGTGTATTCAAAGCTGTCGTCCAGGTTCGCGTCCGGCAGCGCGGGGACGTAATAGACGGCGAAGGAGTCGCTGGTGAGCGACACGCCGTTGGTGCTGGCGGGGCTGACGCTCAGCAGAGAGAGCACATCGCCGTCCGGGTCGGTGGCATTCGTCAACAGGTCGGAGATGAGGATGGTCAGGGGCGTACTGGCCAGGCGGGTGAAGAGCGCGGGGCCGGCCACCGGGGCGCGATTGCCAGGCAAGCCGTTCCAGAAACCGCCCAGCATGACGGTCTGCCCGCCCGCGAGCGCGCCGGCGTCGGGCTGCGCAATAGTCCCGGCCATCTCCCACGAGCCGGCGGTGCTCCGGCCGCCACCGCCATCCACCGTGTACCACTCGATGCTGGCGGTGAACGAGCTGTGCTTGAGGCTGGCGTCGTCGCTGAGGGTGGCGCCGAAGTCGTTGGTGACGAGCACCGAGTAGCTGCCGAAGTCGCCTGGACTGAGGTTGGGGCGCGCGAGGACGCCGCTGGTGGCGTCGGGGAGATCGGCGCCGTTGAAGCGCCATTGGTAGGCGAAAGGCGGCGAGCCGGTGGCCCGGACGCTGAACGTAGCGGTTCCGCCCGGCAGCATGGAGAGGCCCTCGGGCTGGCGGGTGATTGCCGGCGGGGCATTCACTGTCAGCGTGGCATTGGAGCTGACGTCCAGCCCCGCCACGTTCTGAACCACCACCGAATAGACACCCGCGTCCGCATACAGCGCGTTGGTCAGGGTGAAGCTGGCCTCGCTGGCGTCGGGAATCGGCTCGCCATTGCGCTGCCATTGGTAGGACAAGGGCGGGGTGCCGGTGGCCTCGGTGGTGAAGGTTACTCCCGCCCCTTCGGCCACTGTCTGGCCCAGCGGCTGAGCGGTGATTACCGGCGGGAGATTGATGGCGAGGGCGGCGTTGGAACTGATGGTGGTGCCGGCCAGGTTGCTGACGGTGACATAGTAATCACCCGCGTCCGTGGTTTGGACGCTGGCGCAGGTATAGCTGGCGCCCGAGGCATCCGGGATGGCGGCCCCGTTGTGGTACCACTGAAAACTGAGCGGCTCGACGCCCTCGGCAGTCACGCTAAAGGTTGCGCCCATGCCCAGGCTGACGGCCTGATCCTCGGGTTGCGTGGAGATCGCGGGCGGCAGATTAATCGTCAAGGCCACTTCGTCGCTGGTTATGACGCCAAAGGCATTGCTGATCACGACGGCGTAAGCGCCCGCATCGCTTGCCCGGGCATTGGTGAGCACCAAATCGCTGGCGGTCGCGCCAGGGAGTTCCTCGCCGTTCAACTGCCACTGAAAAGCCAGAGGCGAGGAGCCGCTGGTGGTGACACTGAACGTCGCGCTGGCGCCCTGGTTGACTGTTTGGCCTTGCGGGGCAACCACAATCTCCGGGGCGAAGGCCTGGGCAGTCAGGCCGCTCAGCTCGACGCGAAGGCCGGTAGGGTTGGCGGCCGAGCCGCCGTTGCTGACGACGAAATCCAGAGTGTTTAGGCCGGGGAGGAAGCCGCTGCGGATCACGAAGGCGGTGAAAACGCCGTAGGCGTTCACGTTGACCTGGCCAGTACTCACGCCGTTAAGCAAAATGTCCACCCCCGAGTTGTCCACCGCCCAGTTGCCGGAGAGGACGGCCGCGGCGGGGTCCAGGTCGGTCAGGTCGAAGGTGAGGCGGTAAGTGTAGCTGCCGGGGAGGTTCCCCGCGCTCTGGGCGGCTTGGGGCGCGATCCACTTCGAGTTTGGGCCGTTGGTCAACCAGGTTCCGATAGGATAGCCCTCGTTCACCACGACGCTATTCGGGCCGGGATAAGCGCCATCCGCGCTGGCGATGAGTTGGTAATGCGGGTCCGCCGTGCCGGCGGCCAGCAACCCGTGGTTGTCATCCACACCGGTGCTGTAAACGCCGGGGATGGGCCCCAGGCCGCCGGCGGGCTGGGCGGGGTACAACTGGGTTTGAGGGATAATCTCCTTGGCCTGGCTGGGGCTGGACCAGCTCAATTGAGCGACGGCGCTGCCGGTGTTTTCGTAGTAATCCATCTGGATGTCATAGAGCTGGCCCGCGGTCAGCGCGAGCACGCCGCTCCACTCGACGGAGGACTGGTTGACCCATTTATCAATCAGCAGCACGCCGTTGACCCAAAGCCGAACGCCGTCATCCGTGCGAGTAGCGAAGGTGTAGGTCTGCGAGTAACGCGGCTCGACCTTGCCCGTCCAGCGCACCGAGAATGTGTCCGCGCCGACGGCCGCGGCGGGGGCATTGGTGCCCCAGTTGAAGTTGACGGTGGGGTCAACCTGCTGCAGTTGCGGCGAAGTGAAGTTGACATTCGCATAATAATTGCCTTGCAGGCCGGTGCCCGAACCGACGGGCGAAGGCGGCGCGGTGACGGTCAGGGTGGCGGACTGGCTGGTGACGCTGCCGGCGATATTCGTCACCACCACGCTGTAATTGGCGGCGTCGGCCAGTTCGACGTTAGCAATCGTCAGGGTGCTGGAGGTCGCGCCGGAGATGTCGCCGCCGCTGGCCAGCTTGACTCCGTTCTTTCGCCACTGATAGCTCAGGGGCGCGGTGCCGCTAATGGCCACGGTGAACGTGGCGGTTTGCCCGGGATCCTTGATCAGGCTGGCCGGCTGCGTTGTGATGGCCGGGGCGGTGGCGACGATGACGGGCAGGCTCACCGTCGAGCCGAAGTAGGTCCCGGCCGCATTCTTCATGCGAAAGCTGACCGTATAGGTGCCGGGAGTGGTCGGGGCGGTGAAATTGATCTTGAAAGTGGTGGTCTTGGCGGGCGACACACTGGCTGACACCACGGTGGTAGCGGCCGAGCCCATGGCGGTGCCGGCGCTACGGCAGAAAGTGTAGCCGCTGGTGCCGTTGGCGATCCACGTGAACGTGCCGCTGTTCTTCATCGTCCAGGTGCACGAAAAGGTCTTGCCGGGCGCGAAGATGGTGTTGTCGGCCACCGTCTTGGAGACGAACGCGGCGTTGTCGGTGCCGCCAACGATCAGCTCCATGAAATGGGTCCAGTTCCAGTAAGAGCCCGGGTCGGTGTGGGAGTTGCAGTGGGCGTCTATGCCAAAGTGGGATTCGGCAAAGGAACACCACGCCGAACTGGACTTGGCGTTGTGGCCGACAATGTGGTTGCGGTCCTTGGTAATGCTGAAGTCGTTGCAGAGGTGGCGGTGGAGCAAGGCGGAGACCTGGTACATGGTCTCGGTAAACCACGCCGGGTTGCTGACAAACCCCTCATGCTCCGTGCCAAAGGAACGCGTATTCCAACACCGGGCGTGCCACGCGTAATAGGCTTCGCGGACCAACTGCGAAATCTCGCCCGCCGCCGCGTCCGACGAGTTATCCTTCTTGCCGTTGACCGTGTAATGGCAACTGGCGGATACATCGCAGCGACGCAGGTAGGAAGTGCCGCTGAGATAGTAGCCCTCCATGCTATGGACCACGCAGAACTTGTGGCCGTAACCGGAGGTGTAGTATTTGGAGCAGGAGACCGGCCGCCAGATCGCCGGGCCGTAGTCGGTGCTGGCCTGCGCCGACACCGCCCACAGCAGCGTTCCCAGCGGCAGCCCC
>CAZHEW010000305.1:0-4687 GCA_964531815.1 uncultured Verrucomicrobiota bacterium | reverse complement strand
TGGCCGCGGGCGGCTTTTCGGTGCTGGGGCAGCAGCCGGCCAGCGCCATCGGACGACTGCAGACTGACGCGGCATTGGAGACGAGTTTCAGCCCGGCGATAACCGGAGCGGTGAGTTGTGTCGCGGTGCAAAGCGATGGGAAGATTTTGGCGGGAGGCAGCTTCACGAATCTGGCCGGGCCGGGCCACACGAACCTGGTGCGGCTGAACTCCGACGGGACGGTGGATGCCACGTTCGGCGCATCGGCGGGCGGCACCGTGAACTGCCTGGCGCTGCAAGCGGATGGAAGCGTGCTGGTGGGGGGCGCGTTCACGAGCCTGGCCGGGGTGGCGTGCACGAATCTGGGCCGGCTGATGGGCGACGGAACGCTCGACACGAACTTCGCCGCCCAATGCGGAGGAGTGGTGAATTCCCTGGCGATCCAGCCGGATGGCAAGATCGTCGTGGGCGGCGGCTTCACCAACATCGCGGGCGTCAACTGGAATTACCTGGCACGGTTGAATCCGAACGGGAGCGCCGACCCGACTTTTCAACTAATAGACGGCGGTCTGACTTCGAGTGACCATTACCAAAGAGCCATTGGGCAGGTGTTCTGCGTTCTGCTGCAACCGGATGGGAAGATACTCGTCGGTGGCGCTCTTGCCAAACCGGGCAGCCAGTGGCGGCCGTACCTGGGCCGGCTCAACTCTGACGGCACGCTGGATACGAGCTTCGACCCTCAGCCGGACGGCCAGGTCACGACCATCGCGTTGCAGGCGGATGGGAAGATCCTGGTTGGCGGCAGCTTCCTGCGGCTTGGCGGACAGAATTGCCGCTCGGTCGGGCGCCTTAACGCCGACGGGACGTTGGACGGGACGTTTAATCCGGGGGCAAACGCCGCCGTGCAGTCGCTGGCGCTGCAGGCGGATGGAAGCGTGCTGGTCGGGGGGCTGTTCTCTCAGTTGAGCGCTCAACCGCGGGCGCAACTGGGCCGGCTGGCCAACACGGCGCCAGCGGTCCAGCAACTGGTCTGCGACGGGGCGACGGTGACGTGGGTGCGCGGCGGCACAAGCCCGGAGGTGTCGGGTTGCGTGTTCGAGGGCTCCTTGAACGGCACGGACTGGTTCAGCCTCGGGGCGGGCGCGTGGACGACCAATGGGTGGCAATTGACCAATTGCACGGTTGGGGCGAGCGCTTCGATTCGGGCGCGCGGGGTGGTGACGGGCGGATACCTGAACGGCTCGACCTGGCTGGTCGAAACACTGCTGCGGCCGGTTATCCTGGTCAACGACGGCGGTTTCGGAGTTCGCACCAATTCCTTCGGCTTTACGACCTACGGAGGATTAGGCCGGACGGTGGTGGTCGAGGCCTCGGTGGACCTGGCGGGTTGGGTCCCGGTTTCTACCAACGTGCTGAGCAGCGATCGGATGGTGTTCAGCGAGGCGGCAGCGGAGGCGACCCCGAGGCGGTTCTACCGGGCGGGGTTCAGGTAGCCAAAGCAGCCCTACGTCGTCAGCTTCGCCCGCTTCTTGCCCAGCTCCTTCCGGAGCGCCTGGAGCGGCAGCGTGTTTACCACATCCTCACGAGTGAGCCAGCCTTTGCGGGCGATGCCGGTGCCCAGGCGCAGAAAGCCGGCATGCTCGAGCCGGTGCGCGTCGCAGTTGATGGCGCACTTGACCCCTTTGGACCTGGCGTAAGGCCAGAGGCGCCAGTCAAGGTCGAAGCGCTTCGGGTGGGCGCTCAACTCGACCCACGTGCCGGTCTCCGCGCAGGCGTCAATCACCGCCCGCTGGTCCACCGGATACGCCTCGCGCTCCAGCAGCAGCCGCCCCGTCAGGTGGCCGAGGATGTGGACGTACGGATTCCGCGCCGCGCCGACCAGCCGCCGCGTGAGCTCCGCTTCGGTCTGGTTGAAACTCGAGTGCACGCTGGCAATCACCACCTCCAGCTCCGCCAGGAGGTCATTGGGGAAATCCAGTGAGCCGTCCTTCAGGATGTCCACCTCTGCGCCGGTGAGCAGGCGGAAGTCTGTTCCCTCATCCGCCAGCCGGGCGTTGATCGCCCGGACTTCCTTGAGCTGTTCCCTCAACTGCTGCGCGTTAAGGCCGTTGGCCTGCGGCGACGACTTGGTGTGGTCCGTGATCGCCCAGTAAGCCAAGCCCAGCTCGCGCATCGCCTGAGCGATTTCTTCGGGGTGCTGGTGGCCGTCGCTCCAGGTCGAGTGATTGTGCAGGGATCCCTTCAAGTCCGTCCACTCGATCAGCCGCGGCAGCGGCCCTTTCTCCGCCGCCGGGATTTCCCCCATGTCCTCGCGCAGCTCCGGCGGGATATAGTGCAAGCCCAGCTTCGCGAAAATCTCCTCTTCCGTCCGGCATTTCACCAGCCGCTGCGGGTCGCGCGTTTCCTCCGTCGAGCGGAACAAGCCGTATTCATTGAGCCGCAGGCCGCGAACAATCGCCCGCTGGCGCATGGCGATGTTGTGCTCCTTGCTGCCGGTGAAATACATCAGCGCCGGGGAATACTCCGCGTCGCTCACCACCCGCAGGTCACATTGGATGCCCCCTTCCAACCGCACGCTGGCCTTGGTATCGCCCTTGGCCAGCACCTTCTCGATGCCGGGCTGGCTGGCAAAAAAGCCGATGACCTCGGCCGGCTGCTGCGAGGAGGCCAGCAGATCCATGTCGCCCACCGTCTCCCGATGCCGCCGCAGGCTGCCCGCCACGCTGCAACGGATCACGTCCGGATGCGACCGCAACGCCTCCAGCAGCGGCTCAACGCGCGCCAGAGCCTCATTGAGCCGATGCCGCGCGCCGTAGGCCCGGCGGCGGGCGATGCCGTCGAGCAGGTTCGCCTGCGTCTTCTCGCCGAATCCCTTGTGCCCGGCGATCTTCCCCCCTTTGCACGCCTGTTCCAATTGATCAATAGATTCAATGCCCAGCTCGTCGTGCAGCGCCTTGATCTTCTTCGGACCCAGCCCCGGGATTGCGAGCATCGCCACCAACCCGGGCGGCGTCGCCGCCTTGAGTTCCTCGTAATACTGCAGCCTCCCCGTGGTGACGAGTTCGGTGATCTTCTTCTGGAGCGCCTCGCCTATGCCCTTCAACGTGCCGAGGCGCCCCTCGGCGACCAGCTTGTCCAGCGGCTCGCCCAAGGTCTCGAGCGTGCGGGCAGCATTCAGATAGGCGCGCGTCTTGAAGGGATTCTCACCCTTCAACTCGAGCAACGTTCCAATGCCAGCCAACACTTCTGCGACCTGGTCCTTGTTCACGCTCGAAATATGACGCCCAACTCAGGGACTTCAAAGTCAAAACACGCCGCCCCCCCCGCTGCCACTCCTCAAGTTGCCCGAAGCGCGCGCTCGCGTTCGAGCAGCGTTGGATGCGAGTAGTAGAAGCTGCTGTAGAACGGGTGCGGGGTAAGGTTGCTGAGATTCTTCTCGCTGAGTTTGCGCAGCGCGCCGATCAGCGGGCCCGGCTCCCGCATGGCCGCGGCGGCAAAGGCGTCCGCCTGGTATTCGCAGCGCCGCGACCACCAGCGCGCCAGCGGCCAGAGCCAAAAGGTCACCAGGCCGTCGAGCAGCCCGAACAGCAGCAGCGCCGACGCGAAGTGGCCCGGCTCGAAACCGAATCCCCGGTAGAACCACGCCTGCCCGGCCAGCAGCGAGATCAGCCAGGTCCCGAGCAGGGAACCCGCGGCGGAGAGGAGCAGCATTTTGGGAATGTGCTTCAGCCGGTGGTGCCCGATCTCGTGCGCCAGCACCGCCTCCAACTCCGGCTCGGCCAGTTGTTGAATCAGGGTGTCGAACAGCACGATCTTGCGGAAATGGCCGAAGCCGGTGAGGAAGGCGTTCGAGTGCCGCGACCGTTTGCTGCCATCCATCACCTGGATGCTGCGGGCGCGAAAGCGGGTGCGAGCGGCCAGGTTCAGCAGCCGCTCGCGCAGGCTGCCCTCAGGCAGGGGGGTAAACTTGTTAAAGAGCGGCAGAATCAACACCGGGGCCAGCACCAGCATCAGCAGTTGGAACCCCAGCAAGGCGCCCCATGCCCACAGCCACCACCACGCCCCCGTCCATTCCACCAGCTTGAGCACCAGCACCAGCAGCGGATACCCGAGCCCGACCGCCAACAGCCACCCTTTGAGCCGGTCCACCCACCACAGCCGCGGCGTGGTCGTGTTGAAGCCGAAGCGCTGCTCCAGCCGGAACTGGTGATACCACTCCAGCGGCAGCCCCAGCAGCGACAGCGCCACGCCCGTGGCCAAGAGGAACGCCCCCATTGCCCACGCCGAACAGCCCAGCCACGCCGCGCACCGCTGGAATCCCCATGGCAACACCGCGCTGAACAGCACGGCCAGCAGCACCGCGGCATCCCATGTCGCTTCGACCTGTTCGAGCCGGCCCTTGGCCAGGGTGTATTGGACAGACCTGGCGTAGGCCGCTTCGTCCATGACGTGCCGGAAGGTTTCCGGCACCGCGCCGGCGTGGGCCAGCACATGGCGCCGGTTCAACCGCTGCAGCCAGAGCTGGGCCGCCCACCGCGCCACGATCAGCAGCCACACGAATGCTGCAAACACAGTGACAGAAGTCATCGAAACAGCTTAGCGCGGCCCAACCGCTGCGGCTACGGCGAAGTGGCCACCCGGGTCAGGACGGACGCGAGATGCGCAGGCTGCCGGCCAACTGCCAGCGATTTACGATCGAACTGGATGC
>CAZHEW010000304.1:0-4688 GCA_964531815.1 uncultured Verrucomicrobiota bacterium | reverse complement strand
CCATCCTTTGCCGAGGCAGGACTTCCACCTGCAAGCATGTCAAAGGTTGAAGGCTACACATAGGAATTTGCTTTTGCGCGCCGCGCTTACTCGACGCTGCGCGGGTGAGTAGTTACGTTTCCGCTTGCATATCGAACAGTGAGGGCCATCCTGCCTTCATAAGTCAGCGGTTCGTAACAGTCATAACCAATACACTGCCATTATGAAAAGAATCAGCCCTCGCGCGGTTCTGACAACGTTGGGTGCTTTGGCCGCAATATCCACCACTGCCGCTCCCATCTCCGCGCCCGCGCAACTTGCCACGCGGCAGGCTCGGCAGTCCGACTCCGTTGTCGCCGTGGTTGCGGATGCGATGGGGCTGGCATTGGTGCCGCCCGAAGAGCGCCCGCCTTTCGGCACGTTCTGGTCTGTCCGCAGTTCATTCCCCTGCATCCCGGCGCCGGCGCCATGCCCGCCTCTGGATACGAATATCCCTGTCTATGCCATCGGCGACCCCATCTTCGGCGGCCAATTTCTCGTGGATAGAACAGCCGGTCAGATCCTGGCGTCGCAAACGCGGGGCCTCAGCCAGCGGGGCTTGAGCGCCGCGGACGCCGCGTCCGTGCTCGCGGCCCAGGCGGACCAGTTGCTGGCATTTGTCGCCAAAGTCCAGGAACGGCAAACCAATACCCTCCTGCGCGCCACTATCCAAATGAGAGCCATGATGCTGGAAGGCGGCGGACTCCTCACGCCACTGGCCGCTTCATACACCACCGGCGACCTTTGGCTGGAGATGACCAACATCTCGAATGGAATCTCGTATCTGAATCTGCACAACGCGACCAACCCGGTCTATGCGATACTGACCACGACCAACTTGCTGACCCCGTTCGCGCCGGAAATTGAACTGTGGCCGGGCGACACCAACTGCCAGCCCTTTACCCTGTCGAACAATGGGCGGCAGGGCTTGTTCGTGCGGGCGCAAGACTGGACGGGCGTGGACAGCGACGGTGACGGCGCGCCGGACTGGTGGGCCTGGAATTATTTCGGCGCCGTCAACCTCGCCGACACCAACCTGGACTACTCCGGCAACGGTTATACGTTCGCCCAGGACTATTCCAACAACATCATCCCGACCGTGTTCAAGTACACCGGGATTGAAGTGACGAACAATCACGTCAATACCGGCCAGCCAACCGTTCAACTGGACGTGGCGGGGACGCCGTATTACGCCGCCGCGCTGATTGACGACAACAACTTTTCCAACGCGGTTTGGAATACTTACAGCGGTTCAACCATGACACTGGACCTCGGTGGCGGCGAAGGCTGGCATGAAGTCTGGATCGGCTTGCGCGGCCACGCGGACGCTCCAACGTCCGCCCTGTGGCAACGCAAGCGGCTCAAACTCGACTGGACACCGCCCGCCCTGTTCATCACCAGCCCCACAAACACCTCGGTGGACATCCCCATGATCCAGTTGCAGGGCTTCAGCCCGGAAGCCTTGAGCGGCATCTCCTACGACCTGACCAACGCCGCCGGTTTGCTGACGAACCAGCAGATACTTGTGTTGGATCAGTATTACGATAAAACCACTTGGGAATTCACGACGAATACCTGGCAGGCGTTTGATGTGGAACTGACCAACGGCGTGAACACATTCACCTTCCACGCGACCGACCTTGCGGGCAACACGACGACCGCCAGCTACAGTGTGACCCTGGACTACTCCGCCAAAACCAACCCGCCGACCGTGCAAGTCTCCTGGCCCCAGGCCGGCACCGAAATTAGCGGGAGCCACTTCACGCTGGACGGCCTGGTGAGCGATGCGACCATCACCGTTGCCGCCACCATCACGGACAACAACGGCAACACCAACACGGTAAACGGGTTGGTGGAACGGTCAGGCAAGTTCTGGGTGGAAAATCTTCCGTTGAACAGCGGTACCAATACCGTGACCCTGTCCGCGACGGATGCGGTCGGCCACATCACCACCACCAGCCTCGACGTGGTGCAAAGCGCGGTGATGTTGGCGGTAAATCCGGTCAGCGACCCGCAACAGTTGTGGCAGCCGACGGTCAGCCTGACGGGAGCCATTTCCGACGCCTCCTACGCCATTTGGGTCAATGGCGTGAAAGGCCACAACAACGGCGACGGCACCTGGTCGGCCAGCAACATCCCGGTGAATAGCGGCGGGACGGCCAGCTTTACCGCCACCGGCTACGCTCCGAACGAGCAGCAACCGGACGGCAGCTACGGCAACTAAAAGGAGCACACGACCATGAAAACACTCCTTCTTCCCATCTGCCTGCTGCTCGCCACCGCCACCGCCTTTGCCGCCGTTCAAACTAAATCCGATCAGGACAAGCCGTGGCGGGTTTATATGCTGGGCGACCAGCAGAACCTGACACACTCCACCGACTACAAGGCGAACCTTCCCAAAACGGACGGCACGTTTTTCAAAGCGGAACTCCAGTCCTCGGAACATTACGACCATACGTGGGTCTCCGGCTGGGGCGGTTTCGGCTCGAGAAATGGAAGTTATCAAGACACACTGCCGGATTATTCTACAGGTGAACCCATCGTGTATGCAGGCAGCTACACCGGCAGCCTGGTTTGGGACTGGACGGGCTGGGGAGTGGAAATCGACGTTTATGACGGCGGCTCGACCTATACGAACCTCATTTCCATCAAAATTGGAAACGAACATTGCGACGTGGATGACACAGACAACCCCTGGGCCATACAATCGGAAGAGTGGTTCTTGCAAGGGCAGTATCTGGCTTCTTATTGGCCCGAATGGGAATCCAACCAAAAAGACACCTACACCCGCAAGGCAGATACCGTCTGGCACGTTCAGACCGGGGGCAAGGGGGTGCCGCGACAGAACCTGTGGCAATTTAGCGGCTCGGCCTCGGAAGTTTTAAGCAAACGCTCGGTGCCGCCGTTTTATAACGCCTCGACGCGGGGGATTGACCCGACGCAAATTCAAATCCTGGGCAAGAACCTGGATACAAATGGTGTGCTCTACACCATCCTGCCGGACGGACAGGATTTGGACGTGACCCCTCAGGTCAAGGGCGCCGACTTTTACACCTTCGGCGTCGGCGGGCAGAAATACCTGTCGCATTTTGAAGTGTTTGTCCGCCAACCTTTTCCCCGCTACCCAGACGACGCTACTTCGTATGGACCTGATGGGCCACCGCTGGGGTGGCCCGTTTACGACATCGCCGCGGGTGACGCGGGACACGCCTGGTGGAGGCTAAGCACGGACGCCCCAATGGACATAGTTAGTCGATTTACGACAACAAACTGTTTGCGATGGATGAACGCCGAGGCAGGCTATGGGCCTGAAAGCGCATCAATTGACTACTGGCAGCTATTTCTTCTTCAAGGAATCGTGAAGAGAGGCCCGGGAAAGGTATACGGTGCTAGCTTGGGACCGACAGTTCATAGAACTTATGGCGCAGGATTTCTGGGAAAGGGTGTGAACAACGGGGTGAATTATGTTGAGAGTCTAAGCCAACACCCGGGCGAATGGGATTCAGAGTACCACAACTGCGTTCACGAAACCGTCCTCACGGGTAAAGCTACCGGTATTCCATTGCCCATCTCCGGCACCACGCCGGAACGCTTTGGTTTCAATCTACCTCCTGATTCCGACTAATCCCCTATGAAACGCACACTCATTCTATTGGCTGCCACGGTTCGGTTGGCCGCGCCCCTCTTTGGCCAGTCCAATCAGGCACAGAGGTTATTTATTCCGCTCATGAACAGAGAGAGTCAAAGTAATGTTATTGTCTCTGTTTCGGATTTGGGCGACGGACAACCTTGCCCGGCGAAATACACGAACTTATTATCTAACACGAATCTATTTACTTCCATGCAACAGGAAGAAATAAAGGCCGCCTTCAATAAGTACCGAGGCGTTACCTCAAACCATGGGCCGGCGGGAACGGTCCTGGTTGATTCATATAAGACAAATTACGTCTTCAAGGCTGACGATAAACGTAAAGCCGAGGAAACGATATCTGTTTTTCAGCACACGAACCGCAACGCGCGGGAAATCATCAGAATTGGCGCGGGTTTTCTAGCGGAGTACAGAACCGGCTCCAATGATGGGTATAACGTATCATTTACCAGGACAGGAGCCGGAACACTATTGGGCTTTGGAGAAGTCAGAAACAACAAGCCACATGGAGTGTTTGCACGGTTTGTAGATATGCATCCTCAAGGACTGGCATGGGACCACGGTAGCGCCGATTTCGAGAGCAGCCTGCTTTCCGAATACAAACAATACAGTAACGGGTATGTCTTGGGCCGGTTTTTTATGTGGAACGTGAAGAATGGCCATTTGCAGGTTCAGGCAGAATTCACGCGCCCCTACGACTGGAATCGAAATCGCCTTCAGCCAAAGTGGTAAAGGAGTGCATCTTCCGGCAGACAGGACCCCCGAATTCTTTGGCTTCAACTTAAAACTAGGGCGAATCAGCGAGCGCGAGGGGTTCATCCAGGCCGCGGGACAAAGCCTGCGCCTGTGCGCGAGCCGGCTGGTGCAGTTCCCTCAGGCGGCGCCGTGTTTGCTCCAGGCGCTCGATTTTTGGCTCGAAGAACCGCGCCGGGCGGTCGTGGCCGGCGATCCCGCCAGCCCGGAAGGCCGCGCCTTGCTGCGGGCGATTCACTCCGTCTATCAGCCCAACAAGGTCGTGCTC
>CAZHEW010000303.1:0-4700 GCA_964531815.1 uncultured Verrucomicrobiota bacterium | reverse complement strand
GGCCACCGGCGGTGGGCAGGGGAACCGCGAAGGGTAGCAGCGCCGGGGTTGGGCGGGATCGTGCGGAACGGAGAAGTGCCGATGCAGCTTGTTACCCCTAGTAACACGTTTTGTGGACCTATAAGGGGTGAAATGAAGACAGGATGCTCCAGTCCGCTCGCTGGTTGGCCGGGCCGCTCCGGGAATGTTTCGGATGTGGCCGAATGGAATTGTCACCGTGGCTGGCTTCTGGTGAAATTCCATCGCTCAATGTCCGCGGTATTCCATAGCGCCTCAAGTCCGTGGCTCCAGAAGGTCCTGCGTCACCGTGCCTGGCTGCTGGTGGGGCTGGCGATTCTGTTTGTGGTGGTGGTCCGGGTGCGGCTGCGGGAGTTGCCGCTGGAGCGCGACGAGGGCGAATTCGCCTATGCGGGCCAGCTCATGCTGCAGGGAGTCGCGCCATACGGCGAAGTTTACGCGATGAAACTGCCGGGCACTTATGCCGCCTACGCGCTCATCATGAGCGTGTTCGGCCAAAGCGCCTCCGGCGTCCACCTCGGCCTGGCGCTTGTCAACATCGCCTCCATCATCATGGTTTTCCAGGTGGGCCGGAAGCTGCTGGGGGAGGCTTGCGGCGTCGCCGCGGGGGTGGCTTTCGCGCTGCTCTCCTTGAGTCCGTCCGTGCTGGGGCTGGCGGCGCACGCGACGCATTTTGTCGTGCTGGCTGCCCTGGGGGGAACACTCGTGCTCCTGAGGGCCTGTCAGGACGAAGGCAGTGGAAAGGAGGCCGGAGGGCAGCGTCAGTATGCCGGAGACAGCTTCCGGATCATATCCACCCGGCGCTCGGCCTTCGACCCTCGCCCCTTCGCGGCCGGATTGCTTTTTGGGCTGGCGTTCCTCATGAAACAGCACGGGCTGTTCTTCGGCCTGTTTGGGGCGCTGTACCTCCTCCGGGTGCGGGTGGGCCAGTGGCGGGCGGCTGCCAGGGTCGCCGACCCGTATTCGGGAAGCCGGAGTTCGCGCGAGCGTGGCGGGTTTGATTTCCGGAGTCAGCCGTCCCGCGCCAGCCGGGGTCGCTTGCTGGGGGACCTGGGCCTGTATGCGCTGGGGTGGTTGCTGCCCTGCGGGCTGACCTGCGTCGTGCTGTGGTGCGCGGGGGTGTTCCAGCAGTTTGTGTTCTGGACCATTTCCTATGCCGGCCAATACGCGGCGGCCATTCCGATCGTGCGGGGGCCGGACGTGCTGCGCGCGAGCCTGCGCGCAGTCGCCAGCCCCAACCTCATCTTCTGGATTCTCCCCTGGTTTGGCGCGCTGGTTATGTGGTGGGAGAGCCGCCTGGATGACGGCGGGGCAAGAGCGGAAGACAGAAGGTCAAAGGTCGTCAACAGAAGGCCGGCCCCCGCTCTCCGGGGCGGCGAGGCCGCCGAGCGTCAATTAGCAACGGCCAGCCAGCGCTCGCAAATCTCCCATCCCCGTTTCTTCCTTATGCTCTGGCTGTTCTGTTCTTTCGCCTCGGCCAGCGTGGGTTTCTATTTTCGCGAGCACTACTTCATCCTGGTGCTGCCGGCGCTGGCCTGGCTGAGCGGCGTGGCTGTTGACCGCGGCCTGTATCTGCTCAAGCATGACAAGACCATCGAGCTGTTTCTGGCAATCCCCATGCTCGGCCTGTTCGTCGTCGCCGTGTGTGCGACGCTCATCGGGCACGGTCCCGTCTGGCTCGCGCTGCCGGTGGACCAGTCCATGCGAAGCATCTTCGGCTCCACGCTCTTCGCGGAAGCCGCCCGGGTGGCGGACTACCTCAAAGCCCACACCCCGAGCGGCGCGCGCATCGCCGTATTGGGCTCCGAGCCGGAGATTTACTTTCATTCGCGCCGGCGCGCAGCCACCGGGCATATCTACATGTATCCCTTGACCGAAGCGACCCCCTCCGCTCTGAAGCTGCAGGAGGGAATGATAGCTGAAATCGAGCGCGCCCGGCCTGCCTACATCGTTTACGTTGATGACCCTTTCTCGTGGCTGCCCCACCCCAATTCGCCCCAGAAGATCTTCGAGTGGTGGCGGTCCTGCTGGACGGCCGATTTGGATCTGGTCCTGACGGTTGATGTGGAGGAGGGGTTGGCGCGAGGGACCGACATGGCCAAGCCTGCGCCGGGGGCGGCTGCTGCCAATCATATCCTTGTGTTCAAGCGCCGCCAATGACCGGCTGTGACAAGACCGTCTGGGAGCCCGGCTGCAGCCTTGCGCCTGCAAGCGCGAAGCCGCCTATGAAACCGTTGCCAAAGGCAGATGGATTGCTTTACCCTTGAGCACGATGAAACGGTTCTTAGTAATCCTGGCTCTGTTCCTGGCATTTTGGGGCGCGCGAGCGGAGGGGCCGGACGACCAGTATATCGGCATCTACAATCTCATCCAGGAGGCCGACAAACTGAACAGCGGGGGCCGGTCGAGTGAAGCGCTGTCCAATTACCTGCAGGCCCAGTCTGCGCTGCAGCGGTTTCAGAAAGGCTACCCGGACTGGAATTCCCGGGTGGTCGGCTTCCGCTTGAACTATCTGGCCGACAAGATCGCCGCGTTGTCCGCGCGTGCGCCTGTACCCGCCGTGCCCGTCCCGTCAGCCGTCGCAAGCCCCGGGCAGCCGCCGAGTGCCAGCACGGGCCAGCCTGTCCAGCCGGCGGCACCGAGTAACTGGGAAAACCAGATCAGCACGCTAAAGGACCAAGTAAGCCAGTTGCAGGCAGACAAGACCGTGCTCGAGGCGAAACTCAAAGAAGCGCTCTCCGTCCAGCCCACCGCCGTGGATCCGCGCGAGTTGGCCAGGGCGGAGGCGAGGATCAGTGATCTGCTGAAAGAGAACGATCTGCTCAAGGTTAGCCTGGACCAGGAAAAGACCAAGCCTGTTGCGGCGCCGGACTCGAAGGCCTTGGACGAAGCCCGTCAAGCCGTTGATGAGGCCAACCGAAAGCTCGCCGAGCAAACCCGCGTCGCCAACACATTAGCGGCCGAGAAGGCAGCTCTCCAGAGCAAGCTCGATGGCCTGGTTGCCAGTCCTGCCAACGCTGCCGAGCTTGAAGCAGCCAGGAAGGCACTCGATGAGGCCAACCGCAAGCTCGCCGAGCTGGCCGGCGACAAGGAGTCGCTCCAGACCCGCATGGCAGCTTTGAGGGTTGATGCCGAAACCGCCGCCGCGCTGCGGACTGAGAATCAGCTCCTCAAGAAGCAGGTGGCCGATCTGCGGGCTGCCCCCCCGCCAACCTCCAGCGGCGAAGAGGCGAAGCGACAGTTAGACCAGGCCCAGGCGCAGATTGCCGCCTTGCAATCTGACAAGGAAGTTCTTCGGCTGGAGAAGACCGCTCTGGCGGATCGGGTGAAGGAGTTGTCGGCCGCCACGGCCGTTCCTGCTGCCGCATCCAGAGCCGCAGACGCCGCGCGTATCAAGGAACTCGAACGCGAGCGCGACGATTTGAAGCGCTCGCTCGCGGTTGCCAACAAGGAGCTTTACAGCCGCAAAGGCAAGGCGGCCGCCGCTCGGCTGGCGAGCCTCGAGCATCAATTGGCCACGCTGCGCGCCCGGCTCCAGGTGTATGAAGCGCGTCAGGTGCCTTATACGTCGGAAGAACTGGCCCTCTTCCAACGCCCCGAGCCCAAGCTGGCTCAGCCGCCCAATCGAGCCAGCAGGACATCGGTCAAGGAACTGCCTGCCGGCACCGTGGCCCTCGTCGTTGAGGCCCAGCGCCATTACGCCAACCGGGACTACGCCAAGGCGGAAGAGAAGTATTTGCAGGTGCTGCAGCAGGATAGGAACAACGTTCCCACGCTGGCCAACCTCGCGGCCATTGAGCTCGATCTCAACCACCTCGAGGCGGCGGAGACCAACATCACACAGGCCGTCACCCTCGCCCCGGATGATGCGTTCAGCCAGTTTGTGCTGGGCCGGCTTAGGTTCACCCAGGCGAAATACGACGAAGCCATCGACGCGTTGGGCCGCGCGGCCAAACTGGATCCCCGGGATGCCCAGATCCAGAACTTCCTCGGCCTGGCCCTCAGTGAGAAGGGCCTGCGCGGCCCCGCCGAAACCGCCCTGCGCAAGGCCGTGCAGCTTGATCCCAGCTATGCCAACGCGCACCACAACCTTGCGGTAGTTTACGTGACCCAGCAGCCGCCGCTGGTCGAACTGGCCCGATGGCACTATCAAAAGGCCCTCGCCGCCGGGCTTTCCCGCAACCCGAACCTGGAGAAAATGATCGAGGCGAAGCAGGCTGCCGCGAGTGCGCCATGAGCAGTCCCCGCCCCACCGGCCGCTGCGGGCAGCCGGCGCGCGAACTCTGGAGCCCGGACGCAACCCAATAATGCGGCAAGCCCTGCAGGAGATACGCATCCCGACGCGCGGCCGCGGCCTTTACGATTTCACGGACACCGTGGCGGCCTGGGTTGCGCAGAACGCATTCCGGAGCGGGCTGGTCACGCTGCTTCTCCGCCACACTTCCGCCTCGCTGCTGATTCAGGAAAACGCTGACCCCAGTGTGCGAAGCGATCTGGAGCGCTTCTTTGCCCGGCTGGTGCCAGACGGCGATCCCCTCTACACGCACACGGTCGAGGGCGGTGACGACATGCCCGCGCATGTGCGCGCCGCCCTTACGGCCGTAAACCTCTCCATCCCCGTGAGTCATGGACAGCTTGCCCTGGGCACCTGGCAGGGAATCTACGTTTGGGAACACCGCCGC
>CAZHEW010000302.1:0-4719 GCA_964531815.1 uncultured Verrucomicrobiota bacterium | reverse complement strand
GCTATTCCGCGCGGAGGGTAACGATGCCCCAGGCGGGGACTTCTATGGCAGGGCCGGCCGCTTTCCGGGGTTTCTCGCTGGTGTCGCTCAGCCAGAGTTGCTGCGGGACCGTATGGGCCCACGCGAGATTGACTTTCTCGGCCTGGCCGGAAGCGCCGAACAGGCGGACAATCCGGGCCTTGCCGTCGTCGCTCGGTTTGAAGGCGGTGACCACCACTCTCCCGGAGGAGAGTTCGAGGCGCGGTTCGCCCGCCACCGGGCCTGCCGCCGGCACAACAATCAGCGGCTGCGCGCAGGCGACGCCGAATTTGGCCGCGGCGTCCGCCGCGAAACCTTTGTGCGGGCGGATGGCGTAGCGGAAAACGGTGGGGCCTTCCTGCTCGGCGCGGTAGTTCGTATGCCAGTGATTGTTCATCACCCAGGAATAGATCGTCTGCGACGGTTGCAGGTGCTGAATCCAAACCTCGGGGTTGGTCTGTGAGCCAATCAGGTTGGCGGTGATGCCGCCGACCTCGACCAGCGGCGCGTCCACCGGCGACCAGGTGAGGCCGAAGCGGTCGTTGGAGATGTCCACCCAGCGCTGGACGCTGAACCAGTTCTTGCACGAAGCCGGAATCTGGTCCAGCTCGGGCCGCACGACCGCCCAGCCCACGTCCATGCGCACCGTGCCGTCGGGGACGTTGAAGCCGAAGCCGAAGTGGACGCCTTCCTTGGCGCGGACCGGCAGTTTGTCCACCGTGTTGATGATCTCGACGTAGTCGAGGCCGTCCACGACGCGCACTTCGCGCAAGAGCCGCTTGCAGCCGGGCGCGTCGGATTCGATGAGCAGCGACGCCACCAGCGGACCGCGCTCTTTGGCCGTGATGCGCGGCTCGCCGTTGCGCTGCAGGCCCTGGAGATCCGGACCGGGCAGGTAAAAGTAATCGTTCAGCGCGGTCGCGGCTTTGGCATCCACCAGCTCACGGTCCAACGCCCGGCTGAACAGGCTCGCGATGCCGCCCGTGCGCTCGTCAATTCGCACCGTGAACTCCGGGTGCGACAGCGCGGCTGCTTCCGCCTTGACCGGGCCCTGCGCCGGCGCCGGCCCGGCTTCCACCCGGAATCGCCGGGCCGCGAAGGGCGGCACGTTGCGCGCCAGGAAGACGAGTTCGCCGCTGGCAAGGCGTTGCGAGGGCACGGGCTTGCCTTGGCTGTCAACCACGCGGTCGCCCGCCCCGGACTGTTCCCGGGACAGCGTCACCAGGCCGGCGCGCTCCCATGAGGCGGTGTTGAAGACGTCCAGTTCAGCCGGGACCGGCGCGGCGCCGGTCCCGCTTTGCAGCGCCGCCGAGAGCAGCGCCCGCGATTGCCGGTCGGCGTCGAGGGCGAAGTTTTGCTTCACCTTCCACTGGTCGCGGACAAAAGGCAGGTCGGGCTGGCTGATGCTGTTGTGCGCGCCCCAGGTGTGTTCGCTGTAGAGCAGCACATTGCGCCAGGCTTCCTGGAAGGCGGCGGCCGGGAATGGCCCCGGGTTGCGCATGGCCCAGAGCGTCTCGGCCTGCACCAGGCGCTCGGCGGAGGCGCGGTTGAGGGCGGTCTCGAGCGCCGAGGAGGCCGCGCCGTCTTCCCAATAGGGGGTATAATCGCCGCTGTATTCGGGCAGCTCGCCGCCATAACGCCGCTCGAACGCGCGGAACGCGGCCGCGGTGGTGCTGATCGTCAGGCGCGGCCACGCGTAGCGGGCATTCCAGTCGCGCACCACGTCGGCGACCTTCTCGTCCGGCGACCCGTTGTCGCCGTGGACGTTCCACCGCAGGTGTGTGATGTCGTAGGGGTAGCGATTGTTTTCCAACTCGGTCAGGTAATCGGGGAGGAACCGCGCCAGCGCTTCGCCGTCGCCGATGAGGTGGCCCAGGGCATAGCCGCGCGAGGGGCACCAGCACAGCACGCGGCTCTTGCCATCGGGGCCTTTCCACCAGAACGGCTTGTTCTGCCATTCCTTCATCGTGCCCCCCATCCGGTCGAAGTAGTTCGGCGCGAACGAGAAATACTTCACCCCGGCCTGTGCCATAGCCGGCACCAGGCTCCAGGTGTAGCCCGGCACGTCGCTGATCATCGCGGATTCGATGGGCACGCCGCACTCCGCCGAGAGCCGCGTCGCGTAACTCATCAGCCGGAGCAGTTCCTCCGGGCGGCAGAGGCCCGCGAGGATGTTGCAGTAGAAGGCATCCAGGCCGATCTGACCGGACTTGACGGCTTCCATGAACGCCGCGCGCTGCTCCGGCGTGGCCGCGCGCAGGTAGTTCTCCACGCCCCACAGCACCTCGACGTTCCACTTGAAACGCGCCCCCTCCGGGTACCCGGCCGTGGCGCGCGCCAGCCGCAGCCCGGCTTCGATGTTGCTGTTCTGCTTCTTCTCCACCGCGGCTTGCAGCTCGGTGTAGCCGATGTCGTTGTGCGAGTGCGGCAGAATAAATATCTGCAGCCTGCGCACCGGCTTGAGCGCCGCCTCGCGGCGGGCCACCGGCAAGCCGCCAACCTCCATCTCAACCCTGAGCGTCTGCTCCGATTCGGGCGCCGGCGCGGTCAGTTCAACCGCCTGGCTGCCAAACTGCAACTGGACCAGCCGCCCCTCCTGACCCGCCAGCCGCACCACGCCCATTACCGGTTCGGCATACGGGTAATTGACCGTGACCTTCATTGGCCGGACTAGCCCCTGCCCACCCCGCTCCGCCAATTGCGGGGCCTGGACTTCGAGCGTCGCCCCGCCGGGGAGCGATTCCCGTTTCCCCGCGGCCAGGAAGACGATCTCCGCCCCGCCGACGGTGCCATGCTGGCTCCCCAGCCCGGTCACCCGCCAGCGCGCCCGCCGCGCGGTCACGGGCGAGGGCAACACCGCGCAGCTCACCCCGCCGCGCTGGTTCACATGCTTGACCGGGACGGTGCTGACGACCGCGCCCGAGGTATCCAGGAATGTCAACTCGGACGTCGTGATCGTAGCCGGGTCATTGCGATCCAGGTGGCGGAAAGCGGCCACGCTGACCGGCGCGCCGAAGTCGAACTCAATAAAGGTGTTGGTGCCCTTGGAATTCGAGGAGTACTCCGTGCGGGGGGCGGCGTCGGTGATGTTGCCCACGTCATGGCGCCCGCCGGGGTAAGCCTCCGCGCTTGCGGCAATCTTCGGCGCCGGCAGCGGCTCCAGACGCGTGAAGGCGGCGGGCATGCCCGGTTCGCCGGCGCAATCAAAAGCTGGCAACGCGCACAACCCCGCTGCGACCGCCAGCGACAGTCTGACCAATGGCTCTTGCATCGCCGCCAATCTAGGCGCTCGCCGCCGCCCTTGTCCAGACCGGGCGGCCTTCGGTTGGCGCGGGTCAGGCCGCCGCGCTTTCCTGCACCGCCTTGACGCACCGGCCGCAGAGGGTCGGGTGCGCGGCGGCAGCGCCGACATCGGTCTCCCAATGCCAGCAGCGCTCGCATTTTTCGCCCGCGGCCCGGGTAACGGAGACGGTGAGCGTCGCCTCCCCCCCCGGCTTGATTTCAAGCTGGGAGACATTTAACAGCTCCCTTAGCGACTCCAGATGCGCCGGGGCCGCCGTCAGGGCCGGCGCCGAGCCGGCGAAGGTCAGCTTCGCTTCCAGGGCCTTGCCGATGGTCTTCGCCTGCCGCGCCTTTTCCAGCTCGGGCAGCGCCTGCTCGCGCAGTTCAAACAGCGCCTTCCAGGCGGCCCGTTCGGCCTCGGGGCGTTCGAATCCGGGCGCCTTCCAGTCAAGCAGGTGCGCCGAAGGAACCGTCTGACCCGGCACAAGTTCCCAGGCCTCGTCCGCCGTGAACGCCAGGATCGGCGACAGCATGCGGCACAGGCCGGCGACCAGGCGGTGCAGCGCGGTCTGCGTCGAGCGGCGGCGCGGGGCGTTGGCCGGATCGGTATAAAGCCGGTCTTTCACCACATCATGGTAAATGGCGGAGAGCTCGACCGCCACGAACTGGCTGACCTTCTGATACACCACGTGGAACTCGTGGCGGTCGTACGCGGCGAGGGCTTCGCGCTCCAGTTGCGCGAACGCATCCAGGATCCAGCGGTCCAGGCCCGTCAGCTTCTCGTCCGGCACCGCCTGTTTTGCGGGATCGAAGTCGGCGAGGTTGGAAAGCTGATAACGCAGTGCGTTGCGCAGGACGCGGTAGGTCTCCGCCACCGTCTTGATGCGCTCCTCGCTGACGATGATGTCGTTGCGGAAGTCCTGCGAGGCGACCCAGAGCCGGACAATGTCCGCGCCCCACTTCTTGACGTAGGCTTCGGCAGTTTGCGGCTTCTCGTAGCCGCCCTGCGACTGCTTGCTCTTCGAGATCTTCTCGCGGTCAGCGTCCACCATGAATCCGTGGGTCAGCACGGTCTTGAAGGGAGCGGCGCCGTTGCCCGCCAGCGACAACAGCAGTGAGGACTGAAACCAGCCGCGGTGCTGGTCACTGCCCTCCAGGTACATGTCGCACTGGAAGGGCTTGTCGTTGCCGCGGATTTCCGGCCGCCGCGCAATGACGGTGCGCGAGGAGGAACCGGAGTCAATCCACACGTCGAGCGTGTCGTTCGACTTGGCGGCGGGCGCGGGGCCTTTCCAGTCCGCCGGCTTCAGCGCGGCCCAAAGCTCGGCGGTGGATTTCTCGAACCAGGCATTCGATCCGTGCTGCTCGAACAGGGCGGCGGCGTTGCGCACGATCCGGGCGTCGAGGATCGGGTTGCCC
>CAZHEW010000301.1:0-4751 GCA_964531815.1 uncultured Verrucomicrobiota bacterium | reverse complement strand
GCCATGCTGGGCTTGGAACAACTGGCCGAATTGCTGGAGCAGAACCGCCCTGCGGCCAGGGCACGCGTCAAGGAGTTCTCCATCGGCGGCAGGCATTTTGCCTTCAACTCGCGGCCCGCGATTATGGGCGTGGTGAATCTCTCGGCGGACTCCTGGTATCGGGAAAGCGTTTGCCTGACCGCGGAAAGCGCGGTGCGCCGGGGCAGGGTGATGCGCGAACAGGGGGCGGATATTGTGGACGTGGGGGCGGAATCCACTTTGGCCCACGCGGCCCGCGTGGACGACGCGGGACAGAACGCCAAACTGCTGCCGGTCATCCGGGCTCTGCGCGAGGCAGGCATACTGGTTTCGGTGGAGACTTATGAACCGGCGGTGACGCGCGCCTGCCTCGAAGCCGGCGCCAACATCCTGAACCTGACCGGCACCGACCGCAGCGACGAGCTGTTCCGCATGGTCGCGGCGCACGACGCGGCGGCGATCATCTGCTACGTGCGGGGCCGCAACGTGCGCGAGGTGGGGGATTTCGATCTGGATGCCGACCCGGTGGCGCTGATGCAAGACTACTTTGCGCGCCAAGTCGAAATCGCGGCCCGCAACGGCGTGGACAAGGTTCTCATTGATCCGGGCCTGGGCTTCTACTACCGCAATCTTCAAGACAGCGGCGTGCGGGTGCGCCACCAGATGAGAGTATTCCTGAACACCTTCCGGCTGCGCGCGCTGGGGTTCCCCGTCTGCCACGCTCTGCCCCATGCCTTCGAGTATTTCGGCGAGCAAGTGCGCTGCGCCGAGCCGTTCTTCGCCGTGCTGGCCGCGCTGGGCAAGACGGATTTGTTCCGCACGCACGAGGTGCCGCGCACCAAAGCCGTGCTGGATACGCTGCGGGTTTTCTAGGCCGGAGGTTCAACGCGGCGGCCAGGCGGAGACATCGCCCCGGACCGTCCGGCAGGAGAGGCAGGGCAGCGTCCGGTTGCCCGTGGCCGTCCATTCGCCAACGCCGGGCTACCGGCACACCAGGAATACCCCTTCCTCTCCGGACCGGGTAATCCACTGTTCCATGACTTGTAGTCCCTCCCGTTCCAGCAGCGCGCGCGCGAGCGCCGGGGTGTGGCGGCAGGAGAAGAAGAGCCGGATGGAGTCGCCGGCCGAGAACGCGACGCGGTGCGCATCCACGCAGACCTCCCGCGGGTGGCGGAAATGAAAATACGCCGCCACGCGTTTCAGGCCGCCGCGGGCAGGGCTGTCCTCGACGACGAAACGAAGCTCGCCGTCGGTGGCCGCGACGCCCAAATCGAGGAGGAACGTCATCAGCCAGTCGCGCGCGAGCGCATTGTCGTACTGCGGCAGGATGCGCTGCACACCGGCGGCGTAATCGGCGCCGGGAGCAAGGTTGGCGCTAAAGAGCAGGCAATCTCCGGGGCGCACCAGCGCCGCCAGCCGCGGCAGGATCAGCTCCGGCTCGAAGTTCGGGATCATGCCGAAAAAGGTAATCAGCCGCGCGGCGGCAGAGACGGGCAGGGCGTCCAGCGCCGCCGGCAGATCGTCCGCCGAGGCCAGGTCGCAGATCAGCGGAAAGCAGCTCGCCCCCGGAACTGCCGCCATGGCCGCCTGCCGCGCCACCAGAACCATCGCAGCGCTGGCGTCCGACGGCGTGTAAAACACTGTCCGGCCCGAGTCCCGCAGCAGCTCCAGCAGCCGCGTGTCCTTTTGCCCGCCACCGCACCCGAGTCCGATGAGATGCACGCGGCGGGAGCTCATGCGAGAGACGGCGGCGGCGAAACTCCGGTCGTAGGCGGCAGCGCAGTCCGGGTCCGTGCGGGACGGGGAGAAGGCCTGGTGCAGCGCCAGCCATTGCTGGGTCTGTTTGACGCTGTCGTAATGAAACTTGTGATTGACCCGGCGGGCGCGCAGCGACTCCAGCAGATCGCGCCGCACGTTCTCCGGGAATTGGCTCGGGTGAATGGCTACCTGGACAAGCAAAGGCATGGATCAGGATTGCTCACGACCGCGCAGGTTACAGGGCCGCAAGCCGCGCAGACAATCTTTTTACAAACCCCTTACGGTGGTTTGACAACGACTTGGGCGGCCCAGGGTTAATTGGAGCGCGACAGTTGGATCGCCCGACGGTTTGCCGGGCGACGAAGAGACAATGAACCTGGTGAAAGCATAAACAAACAATGAAAACGAAAGACCTGCTGACAATTACAACCGCGGCCCTTGGGACCGCCACGCTCACGGTGATGGCGTTCTGGGCCAGACCCACGGACGCCGGAAATGACGCCGACGCGCCGCCGGCAAAAATCGCCAGCGCCCGGCTGATCTCGCACGGCGTCGAGTTCGCGCTCGCGCCGGCGGGCGGCCGGACTTTCAAGGCGGGGGATCAGCCGGAGTTTGAACTGACCGCGCTCAACACGACCGACCAGCCCGCCTCCGTCTCGGTCGGCGTGACGCTGACCTCAACCGCCCCGCCCAACCCGCTGGCACGCGTATTCCTCATGCCGTCGGTGCTCTGGGAACGGCAGCAGTTGGTCCTGCTCCAAGCTCGCGAGACAAAAGTCCTGACGCTGTGCGCCCATACGAATCTGCCAGCCGACCGGCTTGTATCCGTCTCGCTCCGGAGCCTCGACACAAACGCAGCCCCCGCCCTGGCCGGAATTACGGCCTTGAGTTTTTCGACAGCCACATCCCAGCCCTCCCCAACCGTGGCTCTGGTTAAGTAGCGCTGCCGCTGGCCGGGCGCCCTCAGGGCTGCGGCCGCAATCGCTTATGCTCCGCTGGCAGAAATTGGTGGGAGTAGTCATCGGCCTGCTTGCCGGGGGTGCCTTCCTCATGCTGACCGGCGCACCAGACCGGGCGCCGTTGCCGTCAGGACCGATCCTCTCGGAATGCGACGGGCACTTGGAGGACCTGGTCATCCATTACGAGCTTGGGGCCAGGGAAATCGTTGCGCCCATCTATCGCGACTTCCTGGGCGCGCTCGGCGACGACGTGCGCGTTCACGTTGTCTGCCCGGACCGTTTGGCGTTCGAAGACTTCCTCGCCGCCGCAGGCCCGGCCCGATGCCGCATTCTACCCATTGTGGCCGGTCACCCCATAACAGCGTGGTCCCGGGACCGGTGGGTAGCGCTCAGCCCGGCAGCGCCGAACGGCGTGACGACGCTGTGGAGTCCGCGCGGCGAGGCGGGCGAGGAAATCTGGCCCGCGCGCGCCGGGGACGAACGGGTGGGCACAGACATCGCCGCGGCGCTGGCCGGGTCGGTGCGGGCGCGACGCAGCGGGCTCTACTTCGACGGCGGGGACTTGCTGGCCGACGCCGAGAATGTCTTCGTCGTGCCGCGCGTCTTGCAGCGAAACATCCAACAGACCGTGAGCAGCCGGGAGGAGTTTCTCGCCGCCCTGTCCCGGGAACTCAAACGCCCGGTGATTCTGCTCAACGAAGCGCCGGACCATCATGCGGGGATGTTCATGGCCTCGGTCGGTGGCAGAACGATGCTCGTGGGTGATCCCAGCCTGGCGCGGGAATGGGTTTTCGGGGAAATGGCGCAGCCCGCCGGCGTTGCGACGAATGTATTCCTGGGCCTGCCGGGCGGGCCGGACTTCACCGCCCAAACCCAGCATCTTTTCGACGCCGTTGCCACCCAATGCGCCGCTGCAGGCTACCGCGTGGTCCGCATCCCGGTCGTGCCCGCCCGGGACGGCAGGACCTACCTGACCTATGTGAACGTGCTCATGGATGAGCAGGCCGGCCGGCGAGTGGTGTATCTTCCGTGCTATCGGGGTGTGGCGCAGCTCAACGCCGCCGCGCGGTCAGTCTGGGAAGCGCTCGGTTACGAGGTCCGGCCAGTTGACTGCACCTCCGTCTATAGGCACTTCGGCTGCTTGCATTGCCTCGTCAATGTGCTGAAACGAGGCTGCGCCCCGAAGCTGGTTCGCGAACTGCAAACTGCTCAGGCCGACGGCAGCCTGAGGAAGGTGCTCAAATAGCTGGCCCGCTCCGCGTTATTGCTGATCGATGACGCCACGGTCGCCGACGCGATCCTGGACCGCTTGGTGCATAACGCCTGTCGGCTGGAGCCAGATGTTTCCGGCCCGCCGCAACTCCCCTGCTGCAACTCCCCTGCTTGACACCCGGTTGGCCGCTGGTATTCTGGCGCGCCTCGTTGACGGAGTGTTTCCTGACGCGGCATCATTCAGGATATTAGCTCGCGGGAAACGAACGGAATTGAAATATGAAAAGACAATATCAACCATCGAAAGTCCGGCGGAGACGCCAACACGGTTTTCTGGCCCGAAACGCGAGCAAGAGCGGGCGTGGCATCCTCCGGAATCGTCGGCGCGTTGGGCGCAAGCGTTTGACTCCGGTATAGAAGACGCCGCGGCCCATGGCCGTTCCAACTCCACAGCGCCTGCGGTTCCGCCGCGCGGCGCACCTCAAGCGCGGGCGGGACTTCCATCGCATCCGCCAGGCCGGGGAGCGCCGGGTGAGCGGCTGCCTGATTGCCAACTGGCAGCGGTTGCCCGCGGACGCGGCCTCGCGCCTCGGCGTCATCACCGCGAGCCGGATTGGCGGCGCAGTGGTGCGCAGCCGGGCTCGGCGGCTCTTGCGCGAGGCCTTCCGCCTCCATCAGCGCGACCTGGCGGGGCCGGTGGATCTGGTGCTCGTCGCGCGGCCATCCATCACGGGCAGGGGATTTGCTGAGGTGGAGCGGGATTACCTTGCCGCCTTGCGGCATGCCGGGCTGCTGCATCCGGCC
>CAZHEW010000300.1:0-4753 GCA_964531815.1 uncultured Verrucomicrobiota bacterium | reverse complement strand
TGGAAGGTTGAACTTCTTTGGCAACGAGCGGCACGCGCTGATTGAGAACCATATACCAAGTAACCTATGAATAGCAGCAGGCACCAACCTCATCGGCATGCGCTTGTTTCCAGTCAGTCTCTGGCATTTCTACCTCGAATCCTGGCCCTGAGCCGCTTCTTGGCTCTGGCCGCAGGTGTCCTATTAGCCGGGCTCTGCCTTTCGGCTAACGCAGCCATCATTGCGATTCAGGACTTTGAAGAGATTCCGGCAACACCCACTGCTGCCTTTACCCCAGGCGGAGGCGGGTTTGTGACGGGAAGTTCGGGAAGTAATGGTGGGCCGTATGGGGCCCCTGGCGACCGCCCCTCGCTCTCTCCCTATTACAGCACCGGCGCCCGAGCTTACCAGAACAACAACGGCACAGCTACGCTCACTTTCGACCCAATCAACACGAGCGGCTGCTCCGACATCCAATTGACCCTACGTCTCGCTTCCTTTTCCATCGCCTCAATTAATGCGGCTGATGATGCGGATTACGTGGAGGTTCAGATCAGTCCTAGCACTGAGGTCCAGTACTACCCCACGGTGAGGGTAAAAGGCAATAACAATGCCTACTGGAGTTATGCGGAGGGCATCGCAAACGCTACCACAGCTTATGATGGAGACGCATCTGTGGTGCAATTCGCCCCCGCTGGCGGCGGCAGCCGGACGACCGATGGTTACAGCACGATTACCATCACCTCGCTGCCGGCCGTGAGCCAATTACGCGTGCAAGTTATCATGAAGAATGACCACCCAAACGAACGCTGGGTGATTGATGATCTGTGGGTCACGGGAACCGCCGCGGAACCACCTCTCGCTGGCAACAACGACCCTATCTGCGCGGGCGAGACGTTGAGTCTTACGGCCTCGACGATCAGCGGCGCCACTTACTCATGGACCGGTCCTAATGGCTTCACATCGAACGTGCAGAATCCTACGATTGCCAACACGACCACGGCGGCCAGCGGAACTTACAGTGTGACGGCGACGGTCAACGGCAACACATCCCCAGCGGGCAATACCGATGTCATTGTGAATCCGCGCGCAACGACCTCAGCTATCAGCGGTAGCGGCTTGGTTGCCATTGGCCAGGCAGGCAGAGTTTACGCGGTGAGCCCGACCGGTGGATCGAGTTATGCCTGGACCGTGCCCATCGGCGCGTCCATCACTGATGGCGCGGGCACCGCCTCGATTGAAGTCAGCTTTGGCAGCGCAGACGGCAGTATTACCGTTATCGAAACCACCGCTGCGGGTTGCGTGGGCGCCCCCGTCTCTCTGGCGGTAACGCTTGGCCCAAACCACGCGCCGGTCGCGCAGAACAAGACGCAGACCACGGCAAAGAACACAGCCTGTACCTATTTCAAGACCAAGCTCCTGGCGGGCGCCACAGACTTGGACAATGACACCTTGAGTGTCAGCGCTGCCGGGCCAACCAGCGCACACGGCGGGACAGTCGTGATGCAGGCGGGGGAAGTAACATATACTCCTCCGACCGACTTCACAGGCTCAGACAGCTACCCCTTCACCATAAGCGACGGGAATGGGGGAACGGCGACTGCGACTGTGAACGTGACCGTCACAGCGAACAGTGGCTCGTCGCCCAACGTAGTCATCCCACCGACCTACGACAGCGGGAGTAGGACATTTCGAGTCACCTTTGCCGGCATTCCAGGCTACACTTATACTGTCGAAACGGCGAGCAACCCAAACGGGCCCTGGTCCTTTCTCCAGACAGCCACCGCTGGCGCCCATGGCCTGTTCGAGGTAACCGATACTCAGCCATTGCCGGTTTCGCCTCGCTATTATCGGACTGCATATCCGTAACCGCGCGGCATCCAACGCACGCGAGCTCATAGATCGCATCAACTGACAAATAATCAGAATCTTCCCCGCGGCGCCGTCGCCGCAACCTGGTGCAGATTCGACTTGGTGCAGATTCGACTTGCCTTTTGCCGTGTTTCAAACTAGCATGCAATAGATAGATTGCTCTGGCTGACTGCAAAAGAAATATGGCTTGTTGCGTTGTGAACAACGTGGTGTGGGGGGCAATCTGTCGTATGCGATGCGCTGGAACGTTGAGGGGGGAGGAAGGTGAATCCGCGCCGAGACACGCCGTTAGCAAGAGCGGTGCCTTGCTGAGCGAGCGTCCACTTGCTCGAACTCCTGCCACCGTTTCGGAGGCATAAGGCCCTGCTGTATGAGCTATTGGCCGGTCATCAGTTGCGCGCTGGTTGGCATGGGAGTTGTGCTCGTTGTCGTTCCCTTCATCCTCCGAGCACCACTGCTGGCAAGACTATCCCAGCGTTGGCGAGATCTGCATCACACCCATCAAAAGCCGGTGCCGCGCGTGGGTGGTTTGGCGCTGGCCGCCGCGTTCATTGGCGTCGAGATACTGGTTATGGCAATGTGGCCGGAACAGGTGCAAACGACCTCCGGCCGCCTGGTGGTTTTGCTGAGTTCCCTGGCAATGTTCGCGCTCGGTTTCTGGGATGACCTGAAGCCTCTGGGGGCAAAACGGAAGCTGGTGGGACAGGTGCTGATCGCTGCGGCAGTTTGCGCTTTTGGAGTTGAGGTTCAGCAGTTTAGAGTGCCTTTCACCTCGACCGTCATCCCCCTCGGCGGTTGGGGCACTTTCCTCACCGTCTTCTGGCTGGTAGGCATGACGAACCTGATCAACCTGATTGACGGCGTGGACGGGCTGGCGGCAGGCATCTGCCTGATGCTGATGGTTTTGCTGGCCTATGTGGGGCAGCAGGGCGGCAGTTTTGGCCTGCTGGCCGCGGGAATGGCAGGGGCCTTGCTGGGTTTCCTGTGGTTCAACTTTCCGCCTGCGCGCATTTACCTGGGTGATGGCGGCGCATATTTTCTGGGCTTTCAGATCGGCCTGTTTGCCATCGTTAGCTCACACAAAGGAACAGTCCTCGCGGCGCTGGTTGCCCCTCTGTTTGTGCTGGCACTGCCCATTGCCGATACCGCCCTGGCCATCCTTCGGCGCGGCTTGCGCGGGCTGCCCATCTTCCGGCCTGACCGCAGGCATATCCACCATCATCTGTTGGATATGGGGCTGTCGCGGAGGAAAGTGGTTCTGTATATCTATGCAGTTACACTGGTGTTCATGATCATGGGCTTCGCCGCGTTCTGGTCTCGCGGCCATTTGATTCCCGTGCTGCTGGGCTTGGCAACGCTCGTTTTGCTGCTCTGCGCCGGCAAGCTTCATTTCAGCCGGAGCTGGTTCGCCGTGGGCCGGGTGGTGGGTAATTCACTGGAGATGCGACAGGAGATTCAGTACGCCCTGACCCTGATGCGCTGGCTTGCGCTCGAGGGGAATCGCGTCAACTCCGTCGAGGAGTTTTGGATGGATCTGGTGTTTGCCGCCCAGCGACTCGGTTATAGTTCTGTCAGGATGACTCTGGCGGATGGGGAAAGAGTTTGGCAGCAGGCCGATGTCTGTTGTTCCAGCCGTTCGGTGGTCCATGCGTTGCAGGGTGGTCGCCTGGGCACTCTCGAACTCAAGGCCCCCGCTTGCAATCGCACAGAAGATGACGCCAACCAAACCCTGGAATGCAGGAAGGC
The DNA here is from genome assembly GCA_964531815.1 of uncultured Verrucomicrobiota bacterium. Taxonomy (GTDB): domain Bacteria; phylum Verrucomicrobiota; class Verrucomicrobiia; order Limisphaerales; family UBA8199; genus UBA8199. The sequence continues at coordinate 1,156 of CAZHEW010000300.1, read as the reverse complement.
GTTTTGTCCCTGCGTGTCCGCCGATAGAGTGTTCGAAATCGTGAGCGAGTTGCTGGCTGAAGGGTGGATCAAGGGGCTCGCTGCCTTGAAGAAGGGAGATCCAACCCCCGCCAGATTCGACAACAGACCCGCCGCTTCAGCCATCCGCTCGCAACAGTGGGTTCCGCCCGTTGCTAGCATCGCGCCGGCTTCTGCGGCGCGCGGCAAGACCCGCGCCTCGCAGGCGGGCGCCCTTTCCTAGTGTCACCGTCGGCACGGGCCGACCTGGGCCGACAGGCATGTCGGCGTTCCAACCCTCCCATTGCAGGAAAGTGAGATGCGCCTGTCTTCTTTTGCACTATTTGCATTCTTCGCTTGCGTCGGTCGGGCGTGGGGCTAGAATATAAAGTGCATAATGCGTGGTTCAATATGCACATCACCGTGCGTCGAAATGCCAGTTCGTTATGAATATGAATACCAGGAAACTCCTCTCCCTTAGCTCTGTTTCGCTCGTTGGCGCTTCGGCCGCCTTCGCGACCTCCGACTACGGCCCGGCCGTGGACCGCATGATCACTGGCTGCAGCAAATGGTACACCTCCGGCTACGGCCACAAGTTTGCCGTGGTGCATAGCATGGAGGGATACTATCTGACTGGCACCTCTTACCTGCGGCGGTGCGACATCTCGGCCAGTTGCCATTACACAGTCAACGGTCTGACGGACTATTCCGGCGATGCCGCGCCGGGCGAGATTTCGCAACTGGTGTATGAGGCTTACTATGCCTGGCACGCGACGTGTTGGAATCAACATTCGCTGGGGGTCGAGCATGAGGGATTTGTGGGCAACCCGGCCTGGTTCACTGAATCCATGTATCAGGCCTCGGCGGGTCTCTTCCGGCATTTCGCCGACAAGTTCGGGTTTGCCAAAGACCGGAATCACATTGTCGGCCACGGTGAGAAGTCCAGTTCGGCCTGGTGCTCCTACGCGTCGGCTAACTTGGGCATTAATCCCTACTGCAACACACACACCGATCCGGGTCCCTACTGGAACTGGTCGCATTACATGGCCCTGATCCAGGGCGTTCAGAATCCTCCCTACTACTTTGACAGTGGCGCCCAGGGCTGGACTTCCGGCAACAGTATGTCGGGCATTGCCTGGACCGGCTCCGGCTGGCCCGG
>CAZHEW010000299.1:0-4761 GCA_964531815.1 uncultured Verrucomicrobiota bacterium | reverse complement strand
CCTCGACCACCTCGGCCAACGGCATCTTCTCGCGGTTGCCCTTGGGCGACCAGCCCAGCAGGCAGAGGAAATTCACCAGCGCCTCCGGAAGGTAGCCTTCCTCGCCGTAGGTCATGAGCGAGGCTCCCTTGTCCCGCTTGCTCATCTTGGTGCCGTCAATGTTCAGGATGAGCGGGATGTGAGCGTACCTGGGCGGCTCGGCGCCCAGCGCCCGGAACAGGGCGATATGCTTGGCCGTGTTGCTCAGGTGGTCCTCGCCGCGGATGACGTGCGTGATGCCCATCTCCAGGTCATCCACCACATTCACGAAGTGGAAGACCGGCTGCCCGTCCGAGCGCACGATGATGAAATCCGGGTCCGCTTGCTCGCGATCCGTCAGTTCCCGCCGCACCTCGCCGACGACCAGGTCGGGAATCAGGATCGGCGTGCGGTCCATCTTGAATTTGATCGTCCCGTCCGTCTCATACGCCAGCCCGTTGGAAAGCAGCGCCTGAAATCGCCGCCGGTAAACCTCTTTGCGCTGGCTCTGGAAGTAAGGGCCGCAACCGCCCTTGCCGGGCTCCGCCGGATTGCCGCTCAGCGGTCCCTCGTCCCAGTCCAGCCCCAGCCAGCGCAGGCCGTTGAGGATGACCTCGACTGCCTCCTGGGTATTGCGCGCCGCATCGGTGTCTTCAATGCGCAGGATGAAAGTGCCGCCCGTATGGCGGGCATAAAGCCAGTTAAACAACGCCGTCCGGGCCCCGCCAATGTGCAGGAACCCCGTTGGACTCGGCGCAAAACGAACACGTGGTTTCACTGGCGGAGTCTGACGCAAAAGCCGCCGCGCTGCAACCTCCGGCCTGCGGCAATCCAGGCCAGCGGGGCGCTTGGCAACAGGCGCTCAAGGGCCAGCGTAACCTCAAGTCCATCCCCGCGTTGGCAAGGAGGACTCCGATGGGATGAGATGCTCTTGGCCCCGGCGCCCCTCCCATGCGCCATCCGGCCTCAGGGCGGCGATGCGGGAGAGGAGGGAGGCCGGGCAACATCGGGCGCTTTGGGCGAGGGACGCATGGCCTGGCGCCGGGCATCCAGCGCATCGAGCTGCTGGATCGCGGTCTCGGCCGCCCGCCGCCGGCCGGCTTTCCGCGTGAAGGGAAGCACCGCCCCGCCGCGGTCACGTCGTTCCATGTATGCTTTGATCGCCTGGTGGTAGTCCTCCACGAGTCCTGCAAACTGCTGGCCAATCCGCGAGCGCAGCAGTTCCAATTGGCGCAGCGTCTGCTCAAGCGCCTGTGTTTGCCGCGTGCTGTCCCACTCGCGGACCACCGTTTGCAGCGGCACCTCAGCGCGCAGCGGCGTTTCGTTGGTCGCGGTGCGCACCAGCACGGCAGTGTGCAAGGCATGGTCCAGCCTCCGCCAGCTATCCTCCGGCGACCAGGCTTGCGCCGGTTCGCGCCCGCTGATCTGCGCGCGGGACAGCGCCCACCACTTCTCCACATCGAGCGGACGCTCGAAGCGGGAGCCAAAGGCCTTGAGGAAGGCAAACTGCCAGTTGTGGTGTTGGGGCAACTGGGCCAGCATCCCGCGCAGCCCGGCGCGGCCTTCCGGCAGGCGCAGCAGTTCGCCCACAAACAGGTGGGCGCTGCCGGAGTAAACATCGCTCGCCGCCCCGGACAGTTGCTCCTCCGTGGGCCAGCTCAGTTCCTCGAAGCTCAGGGGCGCGCGCCCGCGCAGCTTTTTCTGGGCTTGCTCCTCCAACGGTTCCTTGCGGCCTCTGACCTCCGTGGTGCTAAGGTTGACGCCGCTCACGCTCCCACGCGGCGGGGGCAGTATGATCTCGATCTCGTTCGAGGCCAGCAGCAACTCCGAGATGCCTTCGGTCAGCCAGGCGGGAAGCTCCGCAGCATGCGCCCGGGCTGCGCGGTTTGCCGTCTCGATGAGCAACGCCTGCACCACTGCCCGCACATAGCGGGTCCGCTCCACCACGTCCGGCATGTCCACCCGGTAATGCGAGTCGTTCTTGAAGCGCTCCGAGGTGATGGTGATAGGGTCGCTGGCCCCTTTGGCGGGATAGAGCACCACGTAGATCGTGCCGCGCCAGGGCGCCGCGGCGTCCAGCTCGCGCGACAGAAGCTGCTTGATTCGCTCGCACGACACCGCCACCAGCGTTGGCTCCAGCCGGACGAAGCCCGTGTTCTTCGCGGGTTCGAGGACTGGCGGGATAGAGCCCGGCGAAGGCCCGGCATAGACGACGAATTGGCCGGACTGACTCCGCGCCGACACAAGATCCGACGGCAGCAGGGGAGATGCTGCCAGGCTGTGCAAAGTGGGCAGCCAGAGGGCAGCGGCAATCGTCAGAGCCGCGCCATGCCTGCCTGTCGCTCTAGCCTTGCTCTTCATTCCGGACCATCAGTCGTTCTCGTCAACAACCCGCCCTTTGGCCCCGCGCTTCAGCCGGTCCGCTGGAAGACCGGGCCGCGCCTTCGGTGTGGGAGCCAAGCCGCTTTAATCCTTCTTTGCCGCGGCGATTGCCGGCTTGCCCGGGGATTTGGCCGCAGCAGCCTTGCCGTCCCGGTGCGCAGCGGGCTTTTCGCTGCCGCCGGAGGGGGTAGCCGGCTGGGTCTCTTTCTTGGCTGCTTCCTTATACTTCTCGCTGCGGTAGTCGGTGCTATAAAAGCCGCTGCCCTTGAAAATCAAGCCCGCGCCCGAGCCGATAAGCCGCTTGACCTTGCCCTTGCCCCAAGGCTGGCAAGCGCACGAGTCCTTCGGACAGGCCGTTAGCGGCCGGGCGGTAATCGGTTGAAACTTCTCAAACCGGTGTCCGCACTTCTCGCAGACGTATTCGTATGTCGGCATAGTCGTTATGTAAGTAGTCTGGCGCCGGGGCAGGGCCAAGGGGTGTGCCAGCCGTGCTCGCAGCGAACGTCGCAATGGCCCGGGACACTCACCCACAGACCGCGCAGAAGGAGCCCCTGCGAATCAACAGTCGGCACGGCGCCGCTTATTGAGACGGCGGGTTGGTCGCTGCGGGACGGTTGGTCAACGGCGGGATCACCTTCACCGAGCCGTCCGCGCTCACCTCGACATTGAGGTCGTAGTTGGGCTTGGCGCCTTTGGACTGCGCTGAGGAAGGGGTCCGCATAAGCTTCTGAGCGCCCTTCTCGTCGCTGCTGGCGAAGAGCCCCTGGCGAATCCACTCGAGCCGGCGGGCAACTGAAAGCTCCTCCTTCAACTTGGCGACTTGCGCCCGCAGAACGACCAAATCGTTGAACTGCCGCTCCAGCTCGGACTTCTCCGCCATGAGCCGCTTGAGCTCCTTGTCGAGAAAGTCCTTCTCGCCCTCGGAAGTGGCCAGTTTCCGCTTCGTCTCCTCGATTTGCAGGGTCAAGTTGGTGATGGCGGTGTTCAGGTCAAGGGCCTGCTTGTCGAGCGCCACGTTCTGCACCTCCAGTTCGGCGATCTTTGCATCGCGCCGGGCTGTTTCTTCCTTGCTGCTCTGCAGGGCGGCTTCGGTCTGGGCGAGGTTGCTGGCAGTTTGGGCGAGGCTGGACAGGGCCTGCGTGTAGTTGTTCGTCAACGCCTCGAACGCCTTCCTCCGCTCTTCACGGTCGCTTACCAGGAGGGTGTAGGCTTGCTTCTGCCGATCCAGTTCGTCGTTGACTTCCACCAGGCTGTTTGACAGCGCGCTATTCTTCTCGGTCAAATCGCGCTGCCGAGTTGTCGCTTGCCTTTTCAGGGCAATCAGCCCTATCCCGAGCCCCAGGCACACCAGAGCCAAAACAAAGACAATTACCCCAATTCGATTCTTCATAATCGCGCAGTTTGCCGAATTCCGTCCGCTTTGGCAAGCGCCCATTCTTGCTCCATCGCGGCTCGATTGGCGTGCTGTGAATCTCGCAGTTCAGGCGGAGTTTAGACTTTGAACTTCCAGCCTCGCACATAGAATCGCGGCATGAGTTTCTATCCTGTGGGACAATTCCCCGCGCATCGGCCCCGGCGGCTGCGCCAATCACCCGCGCTGCGACAATTGGTGAGGGAGACACATTTGAACACAGGGCAATTGGTCTTGCCGTTATTCGCGCGCAGCGGACGGAGGCTGCGCCGGCCGATTGCGGCTATGCCAGGCGTATTTCAACTGTCCACAGATGAACTGCTGCGCGAAGCCGCCAGGGCGCACAAAACCGGCGTGCCGGCGGTAATTCTGTTTGGCATCCCGGATCGGAAGGATGCCAGGGCCTCGGGCGCGTATGCCGCCCGCGGGGTCGTGCAGCAAGCCGTGCGGTTGCTTAAGCGGGAGTTGCCCGAATTGCTGGTTATCACCGATGTCTGCCTGTGCGAGTACATGGAGCACGGCCACTGCGGCATCGTCCAACGCCGCAAATCCGGCGCCAGGATTCTCAACGATGCCACCCTGAAGTTGCTGGCCCGCACCGCAGCGAGCCACGTGGAGGCCGGCGCCGACATGGTCGCGCCCAGTGACATGATGGACGGGCGTGTGCGCGCCATCCGCGGGGAATTGGACCGGCTCGGGTTTCTGGACACCCCCATCATGGCCTACGCCGCCAAGTTTGCCTCTGCCTTCTACGGGCCGTTTCGCGAAGCGGCGGAATCCGCGCCGAAGTTTGGCGACCGGCGCAGTTATCAGATGGACCCGGCCAATGCGTCCGAGGCGCTGCGCGAGGTGGCACTCGATATTCAGGAAGGGGCTGACATCGTCATGGTCAAGCCGGCGCTGGCCTGTCTTGACGTTGTCTATCGGGTGAAAACGGCCTTTGGCTATCC
>CAZHEW010000298.1:0-4798 GCA_964531815.1 uncultured Verrucomicrobiota bacterium | reverse complement strand
ATAACCGCTGCCGTTCAACACCAACGGCTTGGCGCCAACCAGGACCGGATTCTCAAAGGCGTACATGAACAAAGTGCCGCCGCTGTTGACCGTAACGGGGGTGTTGGTGTTGCCCAGGGCGAACGAGTTTCCAATCCACAGGGTCCCACCGTTGATCGTCACCGGGCCAACGAAGCTGTTTGAGGAGGCCAGCATAACCTCGCCCCCACCGTTCTTGATCACCCCGATGCTATTCGCGCTTCCGCCGCTGCGCACCGTGGCGTTGATACGCAAATCCGGCGAGAAATTATGGCCGCTGTTGGTGAAGGTTACCGTGTCCAAATAGAGTCCCGCCTGACCGTCAATGGTGGCTTGCTTGACGCTATTGCCAACAACCGTGACGCTGTCATAGAGCCAGATCAACCCGGTATCACTGGTCGTGACCTGGCCGCCTTCGAGGGTTAGCGGCCCGATATAGTCAGTGCGATCTCCAAGGTCCAACACCCCGGAACTGTTCACTCTCACGCGCAAACTGGTTGACCAGAACTGGTTATTGTTCAGACAGCGCACTCGGTCGGTCCCTGTCCCGTCCCCGATGACCAGGGGGCTCTGCAATGCGCCACTGTTGACGGTCTTGGCGAGTTCCAGGATGCCTTCGTTTACGGTCGTGTCACCCCCATAGGTGTTCGCGCTGCCGCCCGAATACCGAAGGATGCCAGGACCCCATTTGGTGATGCCGCCCGCGCCGGTAATCGAGCCGATGATGTCGAACACACCGCCGCTCGCGACGTAAACCATCGTATCCCGGCTCAGGCTGACAGGACCGGCCCAGATGTTGGTGACGCTGCCTACCGAGTCGAGCGCGTAGCTGTCCGCCGTGTTCATCGTCAACGCCTCGCCGGTGATGCTGACTCCACCGCCCAGCGCGAGATAAGCCGAGTTGTTGATGATCGTGCCGCCGTTGGTGGCGCCCAGAGCCAAGTCGCTGAGGGCGTAGATGTAGCCGCCGGTGTTGGCGGTCAGGGTGCCGGTAAATGTGTTGGCGCCATAAAGCCAAACGGCCACGTTGCCGTTCTTCACGATATTGGCTGAGCCGCTCACGTCCGCATAGATAATGGGGTAGCCGCTGCCCTGGATGGTGCAGGTGCCAGTGCCGACACTCAGCTTCCCGTAGATGTGCGGGTTGCCGCTGATGCTGATCGTGCTGTTGGCCGCCAGCGTCAAGACGCCCGTGCCCATTTGAATCTCCCCGTCATTGAGCGTGAGGCTATCGCCGATAACTTCATGGATATCGTTGAGGTCAAGCAAGCCGTCGGCGTTGATGACAATGTCCGGAGTGTCTGGGATTTGGGAGTTCGTCGCCAGCCGCACCACCGCGCTGCCCGCCGCGCCGCTGCCGTCCCCGATGGTGAGCGTGTTGGCCACCACCCCCCCGTTAGCGATCGTCTTGGTCAACAGCAGCGTGCCCGAGTTGACCAGGGTCGCCCCCGAGTAGGTGTTCGCCGTACCGCCCCCATAACTCAGGGTTCCCGTCCCGTTCTTGGTCACCCCGCCGCTGCCGCTGATACTGCCGTCCAGCCCCACCGTGCCATTGCCTGAAACAGTTAGGGTGAAGCCGCCGTTGGTAAGGTTACCCTCCAGATACAGGCTCGTCCCCGCCGTCGTGCACTCCACCGTCTGCGCCGCCCCCAGGGTGACGTTGCATTCGAACAGGTTGGCCCCAGCCGCCTGCTGGCTGCTGATGCCGTTGGTGACCGTCAGCGCGTTGCCGCGCACGTCGTAGGTGCCGCCGGTGAAGGTGATGGACTTGACTTTCAGATTGGTGAAGTTGTTGGTGTTCACCGCGCGTCCCCCCACCGGGAAGACAAGGTCATCCCCGTTGATCGGCGCGACGCCGCCGGTCCAATTGCTGCCTGTGCCCCAGTAACCACTCGTAGTGCCGGCCCAATTCTTCACTGCGGCGCGCGCGCCTGGCGCCGCCAGCAGCAGGCCGGCGCCCAGCATCAGCGCCAGTGGCAGGAGTCGTGCGGGCTCATGGCAAGTCGTTGAAGTTGTGTGCGGCAGCCTGCAAGGCCGCCAAACCGATGATAGTCCAGTGTCTTTCATAGTTAACTCCGATTCGTATGGGGTGTTTTTGTTTCTGCGGCTTTCTAAAGGAACGGAAACCGAAGGCCGCCGGAGGCGGCCCACAAGCATGGCAAAGAGATCGTCCGGGCACGAGCACAATTGGGGGACTCTGGGTTGCCAGCGACAAAAACCACCATCCGTTGAGTCGCGCAAACCCCGACTCCGCGCCTAAGGCTCTTCAGTTTTGGTTCGCCCATCATGGCGTAATCCAAGGCAAGACTAGGTAAAGTTCCCGCCACATGCAAGCCCGGAATTCAGCCAGCGAACAGCCGGCAGCGGACAGTTGAAACGCCGCGCCGGTACTGAGACACTGGCCGGGCACACGAGCATGCATATACCAGACGGTTTCATTGACGGGAAGACGGCTGCCGCTACCGCGCTGCTTTCGGCGGCGGGGGTGGGGCTGGCGTTGCGCCAGGTGCGGCTGCGGCTGCCAGCGCGGCGCGTGCCATTGCTCGGGCTGGTGGCGGCGTTCCTGTTCGCAGCGCAGATGGTGAATTTCCCGGTGGCGGGGGGGACATCGGGACATCTGATGGGCGGCGTGCTGGCGGCGGCGCTGCTGGGCCCGAGCGCGGCAGTTGCGGTGCTGACGACCGTGTTAATCGTGCAGTGTTTCTTGTTCGCCGACGGCGGGGTAATGGCGCTGGGCGCCAACGTATTCAACATGGCGATTGTGGGGGGGGTGGGGGGCTATGCGATTTATCGCGGGGTGCGGCGCTGGTTGCCGGGCACGCGCGGGCAGGTGGCGGCGGTGGCGTTTGCGGGGTGGTGTTCAACGGTGCTGGCGGCGGTTTGCTGCGCCGGGCAGCTCGCGTGGTCGGGCACGGTCGGGTGGCCGGCGGCGTTTACCGCGATGACGAGCGTGCACATGGTGATCGGGGCGGGCGAGGGGCTAATCAGCGCGCTGGTGCTGCTGGCCATTCAACGCGCGCGGCCCGAGCTGGCCAATGAGCTTGGCGGAGCCGAGCTGCCCCGGCGCGGGGATGAACTGGTGCGTTATGGGTTGCTGGCGGCGTTGGGCCTGGCACTGTTTGTGGCCCCGTTCGCGTGTCCGTGGCCGGACGGGCTGGAGTCGGTGGCGGCCAGGCTGGGTTTCGAGCACAGCGCCGCCCCGCCAGCGGTGCCGGTGCCGGCGGCCGATTACCAGGCGCCCGGAGTGCGTTGGGTGGTCGGGGCGACGGCGCTGGCCGGGGCGGTGGGAACGGTGGTGGTTTTTGGGCTGGCGTGGCTGCTGGCGCGATTGCTGGTGCCCAAACCGGAGGAGAAGGCGCATCCCGCCAAGCCATGATTGACCACTGGATCGGCCATCATCACAGCAGCGGGGACGGCGTGGTGTCGCGGCTGCCTGCGGGGCTCAAGCTGGGCACGGCATTGGTGATCATTGTGGGCACGGTGCTGGCGCCGCCGCGGGCGATGGGTTGGTACGCGGCAATGGGGGCGGTGCTGGCGGCGAGCGTGATTCTAAGCCGGATGCCGGTGTGGTTCCTGCTGAGGCGGCTGGCCTGGTTGTCGCCGTTTGTTCTGGGCGTGGCCGTGGTGAATGCGTTCCAACCCGGCGCACGCGGGAGCTGGCAAACGGTGGCTGCCAAGAGCACGATTTGCCTGCTGACGGTCATCGTGGTGTCGAACACGACCCCCTTCAGCCGGGTCCTGCGTGTTCTGCGGGCGGTGCGCGTGCCGGGCGTGCTGATCACGACGATGGCCCTCATGCACCGGTATCTCTTTGTGCTGGTCGAGGAGGCGGAGCGGATGCGCCGAGCCCGGGCCAGCCGGACGTTCACGCGCCCGCGCCGCTTCCGCTGGCATCTGTCGTCCACCGTGGTGGGCCAGCTTTTCGTGCGCGCCTCGGAACGGGCGGAACGCATCTACGACGCGATGTGCGCCCGGGGTTGGAAATGAGCGCGGCCATTGAAGTCAGCGGCCTGAGTTACCGTTACCACGACGGCACGGAGGCGTTGCGGGGGGTGAGCTTCGCGGTGGCGCCCGGCGAATGCGTCGGGCTGCTGGGGCCAAATGGCTCGGGCAAATCCACTCTGCTGCTGCACCTGAACGGACTCCTGCCGGAGCGTCCCGGGGGGAACGAGGCTGTGCGCATCCTGGGCCAGCCCATCGGGCCGGACAATGTCGAGGCCGTGCGCCGGCAGGTTGGGCTGGTGTTCCAGGACCCGGACGACCAACTATTCTGCCCAAACGTAGGGGAGGACGTGGCGTTTGGCCCGCAGCAATTAGGGCTTGGCGAGGCCGAGGTGAAGTCGCGGGTGGAACGGGCACTCGCACAGACCGGGCTGGCGGGCTTCGGCCACCGCGCCACGCACCACCTGAGCCACGGCGAGAAGCGCCGCGCGTGTCTGGCGGGCGTGCTGGCGTGCGATCCGAGCCTGCTGGTGCTGGATGAGCCCACGAGCGACCTGGACCCGCGCGGCCGGCGCGAGTTCAAGGCGCTGCTGCGGGGCATAGCGGCGACCAAGCTCATCGCGACGCATGACCTGGAGTTGGTGGTGGAGCTGTGCTCGCGGGCCATCGTGCTCGACCATGGCGCGGTGGTGGCGGACGGGCCGGCGATGGAGCTGCTCAATGACGAGAAGCTGATGCTGGCGCATGGATTGGAACGGCCGCATATCCTGCGGCATAGACACCCGCACTGAGAAGCGGGCGGAAGCAGGAGCCTCTTTCAGCTTGCCAGGGAGCCCCC
>CAZHEW010000297.1:0-4801 GCA_964531815.1 uncultured Verrucomicrobiota bacterium | reverse complement strand
CTCGCCAAGGAATTCGGCTTTTGCTACGGTGTCGAGCGGGCCATTGACCTGGCCTACGCCGCGCGCAAGGTTTTTCCCGATCAGCCGATTTACATTCTGGGCGAAATCATTCACAACCCGGAGGTCAACGACCAAATCCGCGCCATGGGCATTAAGTTCCTCTCGGGCAACGAAAAGGATGCGGACATTGCGGACTTGAAGAAGGACGACATTGTCATCATTCCCGCTTTCGGCATGGAAGTCTCGATGCGCCAGCAGCTCGAAGCCAAAGGCTGCCGGTTCGTGGATACGACCTGCGGCGACGTGATGAGCGTCTGGAAGCGCGTCCGGCAGTACTCCATGGACAAAGTCACCAGCATCATCCACGGCAAAGCGTGGCACGAGGAAACCAAGGCCACCAGTTCGCAGGCAATGGCCAACGGCGGCGGCCATTACCTCGTCGTGTTCACGCTGGCCGAAACCGACTGCGTCTGTCGCTACATCGTGAACGGCGGTGACAAAGCCGCTTTCCTGCAGAAGTTCAAGGGGGCTTACTCCGACGGATTCGACCCCGATGTCCACCTCCGGGCCATCGGCGTCGCCAACCAAACCACCATGCTTCGTGGCGAAACCGAGGAGGTGCAACGACGCCTGCGTAGCGCCATGGTGCAGAAATACGGCGAGGCCGGGATTGACCAGCATTTCCGCTTCTTCGACACCATTTGCGGCGCCACGCAGGATCGGCAGGACGCCTTGCTAAGGCTCTTGGAGGAGCCTCCAGACCTGCTCCTGGTGATCGGCGGTTACAACTCCTCCAACACTTCACACCTTGCGGAGATGGGCGAGGCCAGGCTGCCGACTTACTTCATCAAGAACGCTGCCAAGATGAAGTCGGACCGACTGATTCTGCATTACGACCAGCACAAACACCAGGAGGTCGAGACCCGGAACTGGCTGCCTTCAGGGCAGACCACCGTTGGCATCACAGCCGGAGCCTCCTGCCCCAACAATCTTATCGAGGACGCTATCCGCCGGCTGTTCGAGCTGCGGGGCATTTCGATCCAGCAAGTTTTGGGCGCGTAAGATACCCCCTGCTCCTTTGGGTCACTTCTTCCTTTGGGGCACAATGGTGAGGCCACCGTCCTTCACCCGGATGTCCTCCAGTTCCTGCAATAGCGCCACTGCCCGGGGCTGGTTGGTTAGGGCCGCCGCCAGGTTCCGCTTGCGGATCTCCCGCATATATACTTCCGGCAGCGGCTTGCCCTTGACCCAAATCGTCTGCGGCATCACCGCGAGCACCCCGTTCCGGAAGGACAAGTTGAAGGTCGCATCCCCGTTCAGGTATCGCCCTTTGAACACGTGCAGGCCCACCTCCTCAAGCGGCAGACTGAGTTGGCCTTTCAACTGGTCGCCTTCGAGGCTGACATGGACCCTACCTTTCAACGCCTGCTGCCGCGGGTCGTCGGCAATGAGCACGTTGATTTCGTCCGCGCTGAGTGTCAAGGGCGAGGTGGGGCGCTGCTCGCGGAGCGCAGCCTCGAAAACATCGCATCGCCGCCTCAACTTGTCCCTGTCGCCCTGCCGCATCGGCACGGCCGGCAGTTCTACGGGCTGGGTGTCGGTAAGGCCCAACACCATCTTCTTTGCGTAATGCAGCGCAACCAGCACCCCTCCCATCACCAGCAACAGCAGCACCACGCCGGTGATACAGCCGTAGAAACAACAACCTCGGCGGGCTGCGGCGGGTTGTCCGGTCATTTAGGTTTCTTCTGAAAACGGAGTTTGGGCCGGAGAGGCGGCGGCTGGGGAATTTTCGGTGGGGCGGCGCTCTTGGCGGGTTGTTTTCCCCGGCGCCAGGATTCATATGAAGCGCGCATCACCGGCGGGGTCGCAGTCGGGGAAGGCTCCACCGCCGGGGACAGCTTGGCCTCTAACTCCTGGACCTTTGCGGCCAGCCAGTCCTCAGCCTTGGTAACCGTCTCGCCGATCTTCGTTTCGGGTAACTTGATGCCCCCAATCTCAAAGTCGGTGAGCGACTTCAAGGCATCGAGCGTTTGCCCGGCCGAGGTCAAGGCCGTGCTCATGCGCGTGGCCACGGTGTCGAGCGTTTGGTAGCCGTTCACCAACCATTCAACCCTGCCGGTCCCGATGTCCACCAACAACCCGTGCACAGGAATCTTCGGCCCGATCAATGGGCTCTGGCGCGCAGTATCCACCGCCTTGATGACGTTGGCGCTCTCACTCCCGAACATGCCGAAGAACTCATTGAGATTGGGCGGCAACAGATAACGCTCCACCCCCAGGCTCCGAAATCGGTCTATGAGTTCCATGGTGGTGGTCTTCCCTGCCTGGCAATCCGTGTGCCCAATGATGGCAATCTCCTTTCCCCCCTTGATTGCGCACGCCAGTGCCAGAGACCGCATTGTGCTGCTCAGTGGGCCGGTGATGATGTTGCCGGCGTTGCGCAGCCAGACGAACTGGTCCTCGGGCACGCCAAGCACCTCAGGCAGCAACGGGTTCAGTCGCACGTCAATGCACGTCAGCGCCACCACCGGCAGCTCGTTCTCAAAGTCCGCCGGGCGCAGCCCCGCGCGCTGGTCACCCGCCACCGCGCGGTGATTGGCGTCTATGATGGCTTCAAACAGGCGCATGAATGCAACGCCCCGAACCACCCAGCCGGGGCAAGGCCCCTACCCGCCCGCTTTCGGGCGGCCTACGAAAAAGTAGATCAAGGCCCCGAGCACGTGCAAAAACAAGACGACGAGGACCCAGATGATCTTCTCGGTATCCGTCAGCCCCTTGTTCTTGATGGCGTGGATCAGCATCCAGAGCCAGAACGCGAACAGGGCCAGGCCAACAACGGCCACAATCAGCAGCAGGAGCATTCCGATTATCCCCGCTCCGGCCGAACCAGAAATGTCGCTCATAACATGCCTCCGTTACTTCTGCTCCTCTTCGCCTTGGCCCTTCTCGGCCGCTTTCTTCAACCCGGGCACCTGTTCGAGCAGCTTCTCGAACTTGATGCCGGTAAGGCTCTCAATGACCGGCGGGAGCTGGGCGACAATCTGCGTCACGTCCCCGGTCAGCTTGCTCGCGCCGCCGCCCACGCCGCTGCCGGAGTTGATAATGACCATCTTCTCGGTTTTGGCCAGCGGCTCGCTGATCTTGCCGGCCACTTCGGGCAGCACGCGGATGATCATCTCGACCACCGCCGCCTCATTGTATTGTTTGAAGGACTCGGCCTTGACGCGCATCGCCTCGGCGGTCGCCTTGCCCTGCGCCTCGATGACGGAAGCCTCGGCCAGACCGCGCGCCTTGTTGGCATCCGCTTCCGCGACACCGGTTGCCTTGACCACATCCGCATTCGCAAAGCCGGTGGCCTTGGTCGCCGACGCGGCGCCGGCCGCCTCGGTCTCCAACTGGAATTTGCGGGCATTGGCCAGCGTCTCGACCTTGTAGCGCTCGGCATCGGCGGGCTTCTGGACATTCGCTTCCAGCTCGCGCTGCTTGCGCAGGATTTCCTGCTGCTGCAGCTCGATCTGCTTCTGCTTCTCGATGATGCTGACCTGCACCTCCTCGGCCTTCACAAGCTGGCCGGTCTTATACTTCTGCAAATCATACGCCAGGTCCGCTTCGGCTTTCTTCTGGTTCACCGCGGCCTGGTACTGGGCGACGTTCGATTGGTAATCCCGCTGCGCTTCGGCAATCTTGGTATCGGCCGCGAACTTCGCTTCCTGCCCCGCTTGCGTGGCCTGCGAGGACTTGATCATCGCGTCGCGGTCGGCCTCTGCCTGGGCGATGACGGCATCCCGCTTGACCTGGGCAATACGCGGCTTGCCCAATGCGTCCAGGTAGCCCTGGCTGTCCTTGATGTCGCGGATGGTGAAGCTGACAATCCCCAACCCCATGTTCGCCATGTCGCCCGCCGCCACTTCCTGCACTTTCTGGGCGAAGGCATCGCGGTTCTGGTAAATGTCTTCTACCGTCATCGTGCCCAGGATGGCGCGCAGGTGGCCTTCGAGCGTCTGCATGGCGATATTCTTGATCGCCTCAGTGTCCTTGCTCAGGAACTGCTCCGCCGCCGTGGCGATCGAGATGTCGTCCCCCTTGACCTTGATCTGCGCCACGCCGTCCACGCGCACCGGCACGCCTTTGCTGGTATAGACATCCTGCTCCTGCTGCACGTCGATCGTCAGCAACTCGAGCGACAGGCGGTCAATCTTCTCGATAACCGGGATGACGAACGTGCCGCCGCCTTTCCGCACCCGGAAGCCGCGAGTCTGCACAGTCCCGTCCGGGTCCGTGTAGCGGTGCCGGCGGCCGGAGACAACGAGCACCTCGTTCGGGCCAACCTTGACGTAGCGGCTGGCCCAGATGGCCGCGAAGATGACGATGACGACGACGAGGCCAACGACTACCAAGGCGACGGTGCCGCCAAGGAGGGCTTCGGCCAGGAGGATAGTATTGTTCGGCATAAGAGAGGTTACTTACGGGTTATTGGTTGCTGGATAGAGATAGAATCAGACGGGGCTCACGTAAAACTGGGTGCCGACAATGCGCACAATTCTCACCGTTTGGCCGCTGGCAACCGGGGTTCCAGGCTCGTTCCGCGCCGGCGCGGTGTAGCGTGAACCGGCCTGCACATACGCAATTTCCCCTACCCCATCGGCTGGAATAGGAGTAATGACAGTCGCATTCATTCCCACCAGTGTCGCCACGCGCGACTCGCTGGAAGCGTCCACCTTGTGAAAGACCGTCCCGAACAGCCACACCACCCCGGCAGCGATGACCAGCGCGCCCAGCAAGGCCAAGGGGGCGCTGA
>CAZHEW010000296.1:0-4825 GCA_964531815.1 uncultured Verrucomicrobiota bacterium | reverse complement strand
TATATGGTTCTCAATCAGCGCGTGCCGCTCGTTGCCAAAGAAGTTCAACCTTCCAAGAAGCGGCACGTCAGCTTGCCGGCATTCATATCAGATGCGATGGGTTGGGGCAAGAAAAAAGGCTGACCTGCAGCGGCGCGGGGGTGCGGAACCCGCGCTGCTCGCTCAACCATGTGAATTCACGCTCAACTGCTTGGTTGGTTTCACTTCCCCGGCCAACAGGACAACGAACTCTCCCTTGGGGGATCGCTGTCCGAGCAGCGCCAGCAATTCGGCGGGTTTGCCGCGCAGGTATTCCTCGTACTTCTTGGTTACTTCGCGCGCGAGCACGACTTGGCGGGCGGGGAAGCCCTGGCTCAACTCGGCCAACAGCTTCCCAATACGATAGGGCGATTCGTAGAGCACCAGCGTCCCGGCGATGTGACGGAGACGCTCCAGTTCCTGGCGCCGCGGGCCCGGCTTGTGAGGCAGAAAACCAATGAAATGGAATTCTGTGGTGGAGAGCCCGCTGGCGGTTAACGCGGCCACCAGTGCGCAGGGTCCAGGCACTGGTTCGACTCGCAGGCCTGCTGCAATCGCAGCCCGCACAACCCGTTCGCCCGGGTCGCTGATACCCGGACTGCCAGCATCTGTCGCGAGGGCCACCTTTTCCCCACGCCGCAGTCGCTCGAGGAGTTCCTCGCTGCGTTTTGCTTCATTGAACCGGAAGTAGCTCAGCAGCGGTTTAGCGATGCCAAAGTGCTTCAGGAGTTGCCCCGTCCGCCGCGTATCTTCCGCCGCTACCACGTCGCACTCCTTGAGTGTGCGTAAAGCCCGCAGCGTGATATCCTCGAGGTTTCCAATTGGAGTGGCCACAAGGTAAAGTGTGCCTGGCCTAAGCGCTGGCAGGTTGGGGTTCATCATCCCGTTTCGACCTCTAGCTATCAGGTTCCTGCCTTCCTACTTGATGATGCCACGCTCGCTGGCCCGCACGAACTGTAACAGATGTTGAATCTCAGGCAGTGAGGGCACTTGCTGCTCGATCTGCGCGATGGCGTTGGACGTGGCCAAGCCCTTGCGGAAGAGGATCTTATGGGCCTGCTTGAGCGCGGCTTGGGCCTCGGACGACACCCCGTGGCGCTCCAGCCCGACCTTGTTGATCATGCGCGTCTCGGGCGGGTTTCCTTCAACGAGCATGAAGGGTGCGACGTCCTGGGTAATCCGGGAGCATCCGCCCACGATGGCCATCTTGCCAATGCGGCAGAACTGGTGCACCCCCGTCATTCCGCCCACGATCGCGTAATCTTCCACAATCACATGGCCGGCCAAGCCGGCCATGGAAATGATGACGTGGTTGCCGATCACGATGTTGTGGCCGATGTGACTGCTGGCCAGGATATTGTTGTGCGAGCCGACCACCGTGGACTCGCCGTCGCTGGTAGCGCTGTGGATGGTGACGCACTCGCGGATGGTGTTGTGGTCGCCAATTTCAGTGCGCGTCAGGCCGCCTTTCCACTTCAGGTCCTGCGTCTTGAGGCCGATGCTGGCAAAGGGGTAAATCTCATTCTGGCGGCCCAGCCGCGTGTGGCCGTCCACGACCACATGCGAGTGCAACCGGCAGCCTGGCCCCAGCTCGACGTGCTCGCCGATGATGCAGTACGGCCCGATGTCGCAGCCGGCGCCGACCTGCGCCTTGGGATGGATGATGGCGGTTGGATGAATCATGGGGCCTGTCTGTTCGGTATTAGGGTTCCGCCAGCATGAAGGTCACGGCGGCTTCGCTGACAACCTCCCCCTGCACTTTGCACACACCCTTGGCCTTGCCGATCTTGCCGCGTATTTTGGTCATCTCCACTTCAATGACCAGCACATCGCCCGGGTGCACCGGCTTGCGCCATTTCACGTCTTCGGCCGACATGAAGTAGGCTATCTTGCCGGCGTTCTCCGCGGTCTTGAGCATGACAATGCCAGCCACCTGCGCCATGGCCTCGAGTTGCAGGACGCCCGGCATCACCGGGTGCCCGGGGAAGTGCCCCTGAAAGAAAGGCTCGTTGATGGTGACATTCTTGATGCCGACAATGTGGTTGCCTTCGATCTTCGCCACGCGGTCCACCAGGAGGAACGGATAGCGATGCGGCAGCAGCTTCATCACGCCCTGGATATCAATGGCACTGTCCTGTGCCTGCGTTTCATCGGCGACGGCGCCCGGGGCGGGCGCGGCTCTTGGGGCGGCGGGGGGCGGGGCAAAAGCCTGCGCGGCGAGCACCGGTTTGCGCATTTGCGCGATGATGCGCCGCAGCAGTTCGCAATTTGCGGCGTGGCTGGGCTTCACTGTCATCAGGTGCCCGCGCAGTGGCCGGCCCAGCAGAGTCAGGTCGCCGATAATGTCGAGGATCTTGTGCCGGACAAACTCGTCCGGGTAGCGCAGGGGTTCGGTTGTCAGGACCGCGTCGTCGCGAATCACCACCGCGTTTTCCAGGCTGCCTCCTTTGATGAGGCCGTTGTTGATCAGATACTCGATTTCCTCGTAGAAGCAGAAGGTCCGGGCGTGTGCCAGGTCGCGTTCCCAGGTCGCGGGTGAGAGTTCGACGGTGTAGAACTGGGTGAAGCGCCCCTGTTTGTCCGCGCTGGTGCAGGAAATGCGGAACACCTCGTCGGGGAAGATCGTCATGACCGCTTCGCCCATCTCGAGACGGATAGGTTCTGTCACCGCGTAAGGCTCACGGCGCTCGTCTTGGGGCACGATGCCCGCCTCTTGGACCAGCCGGCAGTATTCTCGCGCGCTGCCGTCGGCGATGGGCGGTTCGTTGGCGTCGAGTTCGACGACGGCGTTGTCAATGCCGTAACCAGCGAAGGTGGCCAGCACGTGCTCGACGGTATGCACGCGGGTATGGCCCTTGGCCAGGGTGGTCGAACGGTTGTTCTCCACGACGTTCTCCGCCAATGCCTCAATCTCCGGCTTGCCCTCGAGGTCCACGCGCCGGAACCGGATGCCGGTGTTGGGCGCGGCGGGCAGAAAGGTCATGGTGACTCGGTTGCCGCTGTGCAGGCCCACGCCCGAGAAGCTCGCAGAACGATTTAGTGTTTGCTGCTGTACCACCCTCCGATTAAACAAACTGCCAGCCTGCTTGGCAAGCCGGGGATGGAGGGAATCGAAGTCCGAATGGGCACCACGCCCCCGGGGCCGTATGACTTTGCGGCCCAAGGACCGCCTGGTCCCGGTGCGGTGGGGCCTCCAGCTCTCTGAATTGTCCCGGGCCGGGCGGGTTCGGCCTTCGGGGTCTTCCTCCCGTTGCAGCCGAATACGCCGAGGAATTCCTTCCTACCCCTTTTTTGCCTTCGCAGGCCGGGCTTTGAAGAGCTCCATTTGCGGCTCTTTGAAGAAGTCGTAGTTCTTCAGGATGCGGATGATCTGGAGCAGGTCGGATTTCTCGTAGTTGTGGTTGACCTGAGTCTGGCGGACCAAAGTCGCGAGCATGGTGTGAAAAGGAATCACCGCGTCAATGCCTTTGGAACGGAGCAGGGCAATGCTTTCGGCGCGGGCGGCAGCAGTCTGGGGCAGGCTCGGCACCACCAGCACCTTGAGTGGCGTGCCTTCCTTACCGAAGGCCCGCGCCGCCTGCTGGAAGACCTTGGGCTCGACGAAGCGGAAGATGGCCGGCGAAGCCTCCAGTCGCGAGGTGCTGAAGGTGTTCGTATGCCAGCCTTTGACCACCACGATGGCCCGCTCGATGAACGGCAGGTCCGCCGAGCCGAGCACGAAGGGCAGCGTGCCGGCGGGCGTTTCCGGATGGGGGTTGAGCACGAAGAAGTCAATGTCGTCGTCTTCGCGGCGCGTCTGGCTGATGTATTTGCGGTGTTGGCGCACGAGGAATTCGTGCAGCTCAAAGTATTCGCGGACGATGGTTTCGCTGACAGCAGACATGTTAGGCGTTGGGGGTTGAGGGTTGAGGGGCGCGCGTCGCCTCTGGGCCGGAGCGCGGACCTTGTCGTCCGCCTTTGGGTCGGCCGGTGTGCCGCTGCGGACAGGAATGTCCGCGGCACTCCGACACCGGTGATGCGCCGGGTTCAGAATCAAGGGCGCGCTCGATCAGAGCGGTTGGGACCCGCTGGCCAATTTGGACCGCGCCGATGCGGCGCGCGAGCACGAATCTAATTTCTCCGCCGCTGACTTTCTTGTCCAGCTTCATTGCTGCGAGGAGTTTGCGGCATTGCGGGGCGTTCAGCTTCACTTCGGTGGGCAGACCGGCGCGTTGGAAGAGGCTCTCGATGCGCTCCACCTCGGATTCCGGCAGGCCAAGCACACTCGCCGAAAACTGCGCCGCGGCAACCTGGCCGATGGCAATGGCTTCGCCGTGCAGGTATTTGCCGTAAGCGGAAATGGCTTCGAGCGCGTGGCCGATGGTGTGGCCGAAGTTCAGGATGGCTCGCAAGCCGCCTTCGGTCTCGTCCTGCTGCACCACCTCCGCCTTGATCTCGCAGCAGCGGGCCACGACCGCCGCCAGACACGCCGGCTCGCGCCGCAATAGGCGGGGCAGGTCGCGCTCCAGGCGGCGGAAGAGCGCGGCATCGTAGATGATGCCGTACTTGATGACCTCGGCGAGGCCAGCGCAGTATTCGCGCAGGGGCAGCGAGGTGAGTGTGCGCAGGTCGCACAACACCAGCCGCGGTTGGTGGAACGCGCCGACGAGGTTCTTGCCGGCCTTCAGGTTCACGCCCACCTTGCCGCCGACCGAGCTGTCCACCTGCGCCAACAGGGTGGTCGGCACCTGCACAAAGGGAACGCCGCGCAGATAAGTGGCAGCCACGAACCCTGCGAGGTCGCCCACCACGCCCCCGCCGAGCGCGA
>CAZHEW010000295.1:0-4847 GCA_964531815.1 uncultured Verrucomicrobiota bacterium | reverse complement strand
CATCATGCCACTCGGATTACTCGGAAAGAAATTGGGCCAGACCCGCGTCTATGATGCGAAAGGGGTGATCACCCCGGTGACGATTGTGCTCGCCGGCCCGAATCGCGTCCTGCAGTGCAAGACGCAGAAGAGCGACGGTTATAGCGCCGTGCAACTGGGCTTTGACGACCAAAAGGAACAGCGGGTCACCAAGCCCTTGCTAGGCCATCTGAAGAAGTTCAACGGCGCGCCCGTTAAGCGCATCCGCGAGTTTCGCAACTTCTCGAAGGAAGTGAAGCCGGGCGACGTGGTCGGCCCGGGGCTGTTTGCGCCCGGCGATTATGTGGATGCCATCGGCATAACCAAGGGCCGGGGTTTTGAGGGCGTGGTAGCGCGGCACGGTTTCCGCGGGGGCGACAGCACGCACGGGGCGAAGGGGTGGCACCGCCGCGGCGGCGCCATCGGCAACCGGTTGTTCCCGGGCACCGTCCTTCGGGGCTTTAAGATGCCCGGCCACATGGGCCAGGTGCGGCGCACCGCGCAGAACCTTCAGGTCGTCCAGGTCCACGAAGCGGACAACCTTTTGTTGATCCGGGGGGCCATTCCCGGTTCCAACGGCGATTACGTGGTCATTCGCGAATCCAAGAAGCGGCCCAAGGGCTGGAAGCCGCATTCGGAGCGGCCCGAGAACATCAAGAAGAGCGCGGGCAAAAAGAAGTAACGTGCTGCCATGAAGCTTACCATTAAAGACATCAAAGGAAACAACCAGGGCGAACTGGAAGTCAAATTCCCCATCATCGAGGATGGGAAGGGCACCCAGGCGGTGCACGACGCGGTAGTCGCCTACCGGGCCGCCCAGCGCAGCGGCACTGCCTGCACCAAGAACGTCGGTGAAGTCGCGGGCACCAACAAGAAGCCGTGGCGGCAGAAGGGCACCGGGCGCGCCCGCGCAGGCTCGTTCCAGTCGCCCCTGTGGCCCGGCGGCGGCGTGGTCTTCGGACCCAAGCCGCGCGATTTCACCAAGAAGATATCGCAGGGCACCCGGAAGCTTGCTTTGCGCAAGGCCCTCTCCGAGCGGCTGCGCGCCGGCGATGTGGTGGTGGTGGATGACCTGAAGCTGGGGTCCGGCAAGACCAAGGAATTCGTCGGAGTGCTCAGCGCCCTGGAGCTGAAAGGCACCGCGCTGATTGTGGCGCAGGCGCCGGACAAGAACCTGATGCTGGCCTCGCGCAACGTGCCGAATGTAGCGCTAACGACGGGCAATTTGCTGAACACCTACGACGTGCTGCGCCCGGACAAGCTGGTGTTTACCCGAAACGCCTTCGAGCAAGTCGAAGCCCGCATAGGCAAGGAATAGCATGAACTCTTTTGAAATCATCCGGACCGTGCGCTTAACCGAAAAAGGGACGCGCCAGGGCGAAAAGTATAATCAATACACGGTCATGGCCGATCCCCGCGCCAACAAGACGCAGATTCGGGCCGCCGTGCAGGATCTATTCAAGGTCAAGGTGGTGCGGGTCAACACGCTGAACGTGCGGGGCAAGCTTCGCCGCCAGCGCACCAAGCAAGCCGGCCAATCGTTGAATTGGAAGAAGGCTATCGTGACTCTGAAAGAGGGCGACAAGATCGTCCTGACCTAGCCGTTCCGCGACCGCGCGATTGCCCGGGTTAGCGCCCTCCCGCGGAGGGCAACAGGAACAACCGGGCGTCGCCGGCGCCGAATGAGAGCTGAATCCCCTTCAGTTCCGGGCTGTCATCAACCACCGGAGCGGCCTTGCCAGTGGCTTTGCTGACCTCCAGCACGCCTTTCGGGTCAGCGTCAAACTCCACCGTCGGCCAGGCGGTGTAGCTGTGATTGTGGTTGACGATGACCACGGCGCGCTGGCCATCGGCGTGGTCGAAGG
Organism: uncultured Verrucomicrobiota bacterium; assembly: GCA_964531815.1. Taxonomy (GTDB): domain Bacteria; phylum Verrucomicrobiota; class Verrucomicrobiia; order Limisphaerales; family UBA8199; genus UBA8199. Next base: position 2,964 of record CAZHEW010000295.1, on the reverse strand, counting down.
CGCCCACAATGAATTTGCCGACCGGGTCGCCGCCCACGCGCGCGAGTTTGCGGAGAGGGCTGCCGGCGAGCGCATTCCTGTTCGTTTCTGTGGTTACGTGATATACCCCGGTGCTGGTCAGCTTCATGAGCGTCGGCCCGAGGTTCTTGAGCTCGGCGTTGATGCGCCGGGCTTCTTCATAATGGCGCGTCTTCAGCCCTTCGGCCGTGATGACGGCGCCGCCCTTGGGAAACTCGCCCGCGCCCGCGGCCCCTTTGCCGGGCGTCCAGTAGCAGAAATAGAGCACCCCTTTGGCGCCATAGGCAACCGAGGTGAAAATCTGCCAGCGGATTTGCGCTTCGGTTGGGTCGAGGCGGTCGTTGAAGGGCATGCTGTAGAAGTAATTCCAGAACGGGATGCCTGCGGCCAGGGAATGCGTGCGGAAGCATTCGAGGTTGGCGCAATAATGGTCGCGGGTGTCACCCTCCGGGCGCATGAGCGGGTAATGATCCATCGAGAGCACTTCGGGGCGCACTTCCTGAATGAACTTCGCCACGTGCTCATCGTAGGTGGGAGTGCCCAGCGCGCTCGGCGGGGCATAGTTGGGAAAGAGGTTGACGTAGCCGAAGCGGCCGGGGCGTTTGGCGCGGATCTCCTCGGCCCGCCTGGCCAGGTCGGGAAATGCGCCCGCGCCCGGTTCGTCCACCAGCAGGTAGCCCCAGCATGCCGGGCCGTCCGGCAGTTTCTCGACCGGCCCGTCGGCTGGGATGAGTGTTTGCAGCCCGAACCGTTTGCAGCGTTTGAGATGGGCCCGGGTGTTGGTGCCGGACTGGTTCACCACCAGCGTGAAGTTGGCTTCGGCGATCTCCCGGTAGCGCTCGTCCAGCTTTTCATTCGTGGCCGGCGGCACCCACATGCCAACCACGAAGCGGTCCTGCACAAAACGGGCCGGGCGGGCCGCGACCAGGGTTGATACGCCCAGTAGCATAAGGGCGGTGCAGACTGCCATTCTCCGGGGGACTGGATTCTTTTGCATGGTTCGAGCTTCGCTATTCTGACTGCGTCATTGGCGACAAGCCCGGGACCCGCAGGATGCCGCAAGGCGGCGCGGCGCGCACTGCTGGCTGCTGCGTGGCGGCAATCGCGCGGGCGGGCTTCCTGTGCCGGGCTTTGTCCGGGGGATTAAACGAAATCGGCGTCAAGGACGGAAGAGAAAGTTGGTGAACTGCCAGGGATCGCTCTGGTCAGCCTGGGCCATGGGGTTCTCATCGAAGTACACCCGGTGGCGCCGCAAGGGGGTCCAATCCGAGGGTTCCGAGATGAGCCGCCCCAGGTAAGGGCGGGCTTCGCGCAGAATCTCCTCATGCGGCAGGTCTTCGGGGAAGCACACGCCGCGCTGCGGATTCCGAATGGCCCACAACGCCCCGGTCAACACTCCCGCGGCCACTTGCACCGTCGTGGCGTTGGAACCGCGCACCTTTCTCCGCGCCGCGGCAATGCTCAGCTTGCTGCCCGTCCACCACGACTGGAACCGGTGCCCCATGATCAGCGCGCCCACCAGATCCATCCCTTCGGTGATCTCGTTTCTCAGGATGCGCGTTCTCGGGTGCAACTCGTAATTCCGACAGCGGAGTTCGTGCAGGGAGACGATCGAATCGTTGCAGGGCATGTAGGCGTAGTGAACGGTTGGGCGATAGACCGCCTGGCCTGCTTCGCGGACGGTCAGAGCGTGCGAGATGCCAAACGATTCGCCATGCGTAACGATCATGCCGACGATTTCCTGGTGGGGCACCCACGAGCGGACCCACGTGTTGAGGCCCATCTGGGGCAGGATGATCTGGTTGGCGGGGCCGGTTGCCGGTCTGCTCGCGAAGGGGGGCAGCCACTTCTCATGGGTGCCCCACCCCAGTTCACTGGGCGAAATGGACTCATCCCACATGCCTTCGACACTCCAGGTGCCCACGAACTCGTCCGGCCGCTTGGGTTTGGAGGCGCGCTGCGTGTCCCATTCGCTGCAGTGAATGACCTTCACGCCCAGCGCGCGGGCCAACTCGGCAAACGTCTGCTCCTGCATCATGCGTTCCAGCCGGCGGGCTTGCGCGCGGGGCAAGCGGTTTTCCCGAAGCGCCTTCTCGCCGATGTCCAGCAATCCCTGCTTGACGAAATGCGACACCAGCCCCGGGTTGGCCCCGTGGTCAATGACCGCCGTGGTCGCCTGGCCCCACCGGGAGGCGATCGGCAGCAACTTCTCGTAATTGGAGTAGAGCGACTTCGCCATGGACGACTTGCTTGGCATCTCCGCCGAGGGATGCCATGACTCCAGGGAGGCGTTGACGTAAAGCACCTGGTTGTTGTGCGCCCATTCCAGGATCTCGAAGAAGTCAATGCCCCAGGCCAGGTCAATGATCAGGTCGCCGCGCCGCGCATAGGTCGAGAGCAGCCGCGGCAGGTTCGTGGGGGTGACGCGCTCCCGGATGAAGCGGGCGCCTCGCTTGAGCCAGGGGCGCATCGCCTCTTCGCAATCTTCAAAGTCAATGACCGTGATATTCCGGCAGGGAACGCGCAGATGCTTCAGCAACATCGGCAGGGTCGCCTGTGCCACTACCCCGAAGCCCGTCATTAGGATTCTGTGGTTGAACTCGATCATGATGCCTGGTCCTTCAAATGCAGCGTGTCTTGCGCCTTACCCGCAAGCGGAGACCGGGAGGCCGCCGCTTGCGCCGTTGTCGTCCGAACTCGTTTCGTGGCGATCATGCTAGCCAAAATTGCGGGGAACCAGCGGAGATGCAAGACTAAAGGGCACTCGGCGCAAAGCGAATCCTGTCGAGGCCGGCGCCTGTTGGGCTGAATTGCCGCGGGCCGCAACGCCAACTCATGGCCAGCTTGCGATGCTCGCAGAAACCTTTGAGCCCGTGCCGGCGGCTGGACATCGAAAGCCGACTGGCGCTTCGGCGGCGCCGCGGAGATTCACCGCGGGCTGGGACA
>CAZHEW010000294.1:0-4851 GCA_964531815.1 uncultured Verrucomicrobiota bacterium | reverse complement strand
CCCAGGCCCAAAAGGGCGAGGCTGGACGGCTCGGGAATATAGCGGAAGTTCGGGCCGAGGTAGGCTGCGCCGGGGGTTCCCGGTTCCATCGCGGGCCAGGTGAAGCCGCCCGGGCTGTAGGCGGCCGTGAGCGAGACAATGTGTGACGAGGGGAAGACAGAACCGCCGACTGCCGGGGCGGCGACATCCAAGCTAAAGAGGCCCCCCGGGTAGTAAGCCCCGATGTGGTAGGTCTGGCCGGTGCCAAGCAGAACCGGGGCGACGGATCCATAAAGTGAGAGATCAACCAGCGTGTTGGTAGGAGCGATGTCGCTGGCGGCCAGAAGCGAACCGTCCGACGCCCACAAACCAACCCGGACTTGGGTTGCGCTGGCATTATGGACGAAGAAATTGGCCAGGCATCCCAGTTCGGTAACCGTCACGGCGTTGGTTACCTGAAAAGTCCAGCCGGCTGTCCCGTTGAACACGCCCGAGATAGCGTTAGTGTAGCCCAGGATCGCTTGTGAAGTTCCCTGACCACGGGCCGTCCAGGCTGCCGCCAGCATCACTATGAAATGCAAGTATTTCATATCACTCTTTGTTTTTTGCCAGTCTTCATGAGGTGTTGTTGCGCAATCATGAGCTGATGGCAAGTCAAAACTGCTACTTGATCAGCCGGTAATACTTGGGGACAGGGCCGATCGGATCATATACGACAAACTCGTCGCCGATCGTGAACACGCCGGTCGCCGGCGGAAAGGCGACGTTGGCCCAGGTCCCAAAGAGCCCCAGTTTGTATTGCAGCGTGTATCCCGGAAAGATGGTGGACCAGGAAATGCGGACCTCGTTGGTGGACGAGAGTTGGATTTTGAGCCTCGGTTGGAAGCCGAACACCTGGACAACGCGGTAAAAGCCTCCGGTCGGGACCGGCAGCACCTCGAAGGTGGTAAGGGTGGTGGTGGCGGTGACTGAGCCAACATTGGTCCAAATGACCGGGGATGCAATGCTGGGCGTGTATTGGACGATGTAGCGCTCGCCGACGACAGAGTTCCAACTCAGAAGCAGGCCGCGCGGGAACGCCAGGGGTGTGAGCGAAAGGCGAAGCGGCAGCGCGCTGGGCAGGATGCCGTCGTCGTTGGGCAAGACCGCGCGGATGGTGTAGGCCACATTCACGTCTTCGTAGTTGTAAACCCCCAGGTACCAATGGTTGCGCAGATCAGAGAATACCGTCGTGGCAGGCCGCATTGGGGAACTTCGAATGACGATCTGCTCGGCCGTGCGGCCGGGGAAGAAACTACTGCTGAAATATGGCGCCATGGTCGGAGGCACATCCTGTTGGAGCAGCAGGTCGGCATCCCCGGAAAGGTCGTAGAGTTCAAACATGACACCGGGGACAGCGTTGGTAACCCGGAACTCAAAGAAGAACCACTGAGGGGGCCCAGGCGGGGCGGCAAACAAGCTGTTGGTGAAGGGAACTACGAAGGGGATCCCGTTGGTCAGGGGAATAATGACCGGGGAATTGGTGGTGTAGCAGGCTTGAACGTCAACGAACGTGTTGGTGGGGCCGGTATTAAAGATCCCGACGTACCAGCGGTTGGTTTGGATGGGGAAGGGCGTGTAGTTCGTGACCAGCATGATGATCTGATCGTTAGTGCAAGGCTGCTGGCTGATGTAGTCGTAATGATTGAGATCGGGCAGCGGCAAGTGCTCGCTCAGGACCACCTTGAGGTTGCAGTCGGCGCCCGAGAGCCAGAACGACACGGCCTCGGGCGGGAGGGTGGGCAAAGCGGCGTTCGGGGCAACATCGAACTGGAAGTAGCGCGGGATGCCAGCCGGGCTCACAAGGTTGGACACAAGCATCTGGCAGTTGGGAAGGGTGGTGATGTCAAACCAGACTCCCAGGGCAAAGGTAACGCCGACCGGGTTGGGATTGGTCAAGGCGAGGTAGTAAGGCTGACCGGCCACCAATGGTGGCGTGGTGTTGGTGCTCAGGGTGGTGGCGCCAGCCGACACCAGCGGTCCCACCAGCGGGAAGTCACCGGGCGTGGGGAAGTTGGTCTGGTTAAAGAGAACGGTGACCGGCAACGGATTGGTGCCACGGACCTGTTCAGCGAACAGGAGAACGTTGGTGGCCTGCGACGCCCATTGCGGCGCAGGGACAACGAAATACTGAATGCCGCGAGCCGGAAGGGAGTTGGTATAGGGGATACCATGGGAGAGGGTAATGACCGGCGGCGGATTGCTCGGAGCCAGACCGAGGTTAAGCACCCACTCGATCAACTGGGCATTGTTGGTCCCCGGTCCGGCCCGGTTATCCCCAATCTCGAGGGTCCAAATGCCGAACATCTCTTCACCTGCCAGATCGGCCAGGGACTCCTCGGGCAGGTAGTAGAGTTCGGGTGCCAATTCAGTGAGTGTGACATCCGCCAACAAAGTTCCCGGCAGGAGGCTCTGCAGGTCCAGAACCGCGTTGGTGCCCATCGCGGTGAACTCCAGGGTGTGATTGCTCCAGCGGGAATTGTCGCCGTAAGCCACGCCGAGTCGTCTGCCGTCCAGGGACACACTGACGCTTGCCAGGCTTTGCGCCACCGGGACGGAAAGGTCAGCCTTGCCGGCGCTGCCCGCGGCGGCAATGGCGGCGATTTCCGGACCGGTGAGGGCGCGGGCGTAAACCGACAGCTCATCAATGAAACCACAGAAGGGTTCATAGTTGTCGTAGCGGCTGCTGTTGCCGATGGTGATGCCGGACTGATAGGCCGGGTCGAGGTCGGCGAGCGGGCTTTCGCCGGTGAAGGTAGTCTTGAGCGCCCCGAAAACAGGGTCGGATAGGAAGACGTTGGTAAGAAGCTGGCCATCGAGGTAAAGACGCAACTCGTTGGTGGGCCAGGGCGCGTTCGGGGTCCACGGCGCGTTGGACTCGAAGACGGCGGCCACATGCATCCAAGTGTTGGTCTTGACCGGTTGATTTGTGGTGACCAGGGACACCCCGCAACCGGGGCTGTTTGCGCTTTCGACATGGAAGATCAAATCGAACTCCCAGGTGCGATGCCACTGCATGGCCAAATAATAGGGATCCAGGCAGTCCCTCGAGTCGCCCCGGAAGAATATCTGCTGGATGGTTGACACGCCGATATCGTTGGTGTGATGAGGGACGGAGTTTATCCAACCCTCGATTGAGAAGGAGTTGGTGAGGTGGAGGTTGACCGGGTCACCCAGCTCAATCTTGGGGGCGAAGGCGTACCAGGGGGAATTGGTGGCTGGCCACGGAATGCCCGGGAACCAGAGCGTTTCGGAGCCGCCCCGGTCGTTGACGAATCCCTCGGTGGACACGGTGGCGGAATTGATGAAGGCACCATTGTTGTCGCTAATGATATCGCGTGCGCGCTGGCTGAGCGGGTCAACCGTGCCATCCCACCAACCGACAGCGCAGGGGCCGCGCAGGTTGTAGCTCAGCTCGTAGCGGTGGCCGGGGGTGGTCGGGAGCAGACACTGCACGGCGCCGGTAGCCATGGCCAGCCAGTTGGTTATGACCGGGGCAAGGGACGCGTTGCTGACGACTGTGACCGGTCCGGCAGTAACGGTCCAATCCCGCACCCCGACCGCGGGGCTGTTCGGGTTTCCGGCGATTGTCTCGCCCGCCTGGTAAACGCCGGACGTGGCCCAGGTGAAATCGTTCGAGAAGACGAGGATGGGCGGGTAGTTCGAGGTCGTGAATGGAGCCGGCGCAAACTTGATTGGGATGGTCGCCAGGTTGGTATTCTCGGTGAAGTGCAACAGTCCGTCGAGTGACTGCGGGATCATCTCCGACAGCACGAAATCATCAACCATGACATTGAGGTTGTTGGGGGCGTTGGGATCGCCGGGATTGTATGGATCGAGCCCGCGAAGGGTAATCGCGGTGGGGTTGGTGGAGGAAGAAAAGGCAAGGGTATTAGAAAAGGCAAGGGTATTCGTCTCCCAGCGCGGTCCGTTGGTGACCCAGGCAAGACCGTTGGTGAAGGTGAACACCTGCGTCCCTGAAAGGCTATTGGACATTGTGACTTCCGTCACGACCGGGCAGACGAGCGCGTTGGTGCCGTACTTGCCGCGGCTGCCGGCGTTGAAGATGGCGTTGACCTCGCAGGGGGAAAGGGCGCGGTTATAGACGCTGAACTCGTCCAGCCCCCCGCTGAAGGAGATGCCTGGGGTGGGGCCGCCGAAGGTCCAGCTCAGGATATCATGGCTTTCCCACGCCCAACCGGTCGCCGCGCCGAATCCGACCCAGGCATACCCGGCGGCATCTACCGCGGTGGCCAACCCCGGCACCGGCACGTTGGTCAGCACCATTATGCCGTCCAGCCAGACCGTGAAGGCGTTGCCATCGAAAGTGATATGAGCCGCGTGGGCAGCGCCGTCCTTCAGATTGATGCCCAAGGGAGTCAAATCGGTCTGTGCCACATACAGCCCGTTGGAAACGACCCCGACCGAGTTGGTGCTGACATCGCACTGGGTGTAGTTGGTGCAACCCGGCCAGTTGAAGAAGGTGTTAAAGAACACGCCAACGCAGTCGTTGACAGGTGTAGGGGGCGGGTGCCAGCCCGAGTCAGTCGGCCCGATGTTCTGTACCGCAAACATAATCCCATCCGCCCCGGGTGTGGTCCCCGGCCGCGCACCTGGATTGCCGATCTGGAATTGAAAGCGCGTTTCGAAGCCTGCCGCGCACGGCTGTTTCTGCGAAGCGCATGCCCCGCCCAGCAATCCTTCGGCTGCGGCTGTGAGCCGCAGGACGGCCCCGGTTTGCCCGGCGCTGCCTGCCAGATTAAGCCCCGCGATCGAGGAAAAGTTGACGTAGCTGATCGGCACAGGCAGGACGGTCGGATTGAAGCCGAAGTA
>CAZHEW010000293.1:0-4856 GCA_964531815.1 uncultured Verrucomicrobiota bacterium | reverse complement strand
CGTCGCGCAAGAAGCATGTCATCCGCTGCTGCATGGCGGCGGGCTGCATGTCGTCCGACTCCAAGGGCGTCAAGGAAGCGCTGGACAAAGCGGTCAAGGACGCAGGCCTGGAGGACCAGGTCGAAGTACGCCGAGTCGGCTGCATGAAGTTGTGCTGCCAGGGGCCGCTGGTCCAGGTGGACGACCATGAGCCCGGCGCCACCGTTCAGCTCGGAGCCGACACCCACGGGCCGCTTTACCTGAAGGTCACTCCGGAATCTGCCCCCTCGCTGGTTGCCACGCTCAAGGGCGGCAAGACCAAGGTCCAACGCGGCGACCCGAAAGCGCCGTTCTTTTCCGAGCAGGTTTCCATTGTGCTGGCTAATAGCGGCATCGTGGACCCGGAGCGGATCGAATCCTATATCGCGGCCGACGGTTACCAGGCCTTGCACGATGTGCTGCGCGAAATGACCCCCAAGGAAGTCGTGGACACGATGATCCAGAGCGGGCTGCGCGGCCGCGGCGGCGCGGGTTATCCGACCGGCCTCAAATGGGCCACGGTCGCCAAGACCGCCAGCCAGCAGAAGTACGTCATCTGCAATGCCGACGAGGGCGACCCCGGCGCGTTCATGGACCGCAGCGTGCTGGAGAGCGACCCGCACTGCGCGCTGGAAGGCATGGCCATCGCCGCCTACGCGGTGGGCGCCAACCAGGGTTTCATCTACGTGCGGGCCGAGTATCCGCTGGCCATCAGCCGCCTTCAGACCGCCATCAAACAGGCCAAGCAGCTTGGCCTGCTGGGCAGCGGCATCTTTGAATCGCCCTTCACCTTCAATATTGACCTGCGTATCGGCGCGGGCGCTTTTGTCTGCGGCGAGGAAACCGCTCTCATGGCCTCGGTGGAGGGCCTGCGCGGCGCTCCCCGCCCCCGCCCGCCCTTCCCGGCGGAAAGCGGATTGTGGAGCTGCCCCACCCTCATCAACAACGTCGAGACGTTTGCGAACGTGGCGCCGATCATTCGCAAAGGCGCCGACTGGTTCGCGGGCATCGGCACCGAGAAGAGCAAGGGCACGAAAGTGTTCGCGCTGGCGGGCAAGATCACCAACACCGGCCTGATCGAGGTGCCGATGGGCACCCCGCTGCGCAAAATCGTTGAAACCATGGGCGGCGGCGCGCCCAACGGCGGCAAGATCAAAGCCGTGCAGACCGGCGGCCCCTCCGGCGGCTGCATCCCGGCTGACGCGCTCGACACTCCGGTGGATTACGACTCGCTTAGCAAGCTCGGCTCGATCATGGGCTCGGGCGGCATGATCGTGATGGACGAAGCTACGCAGATGGTGGACGTCGCCCGGTTCTTCATGGAGTTCTGCATGGACGAATCCTGCGGCAAGTGCGTCCCCTGCCGGGCCGGCACCGTGCAAATGCACAACCTGCTCAAAAAGATTCTGGGCCGCGAGGCCACCGCCCGCGACCTGCAGAAGCTCGAGGATCTCTGTGAGATGGTGCGCAGCACCAGCCTCTGCGGGTTGGGCCAGACCGCGCCCAACCCGGTCCTGAGCACCTTGCGGTTCTTCCGCAACGAATACACTGACCTGCTCAAAGTAGATACTCACGGCGGCCCCAAAGGGAAGGGCAAGGCTTCAAAGCCGGCACCCAACCCAGCCGCCTAACCCGCTTCCAGGAGCTGACTTATGGCTGCTAAAACCTTGACGATTGACGGGAAACACGTCAGCGCTGACGAAAGCGCGACCATCCTGGACGCCGCGGCAGATGCCGGCATCTACATCCCAACGCTCTGCCACCTCGACGGCGTGTATGATGTGGGCGCCTGCCGGCTCTGCCTGGTGGAGGTGGCGGGCACCTCCAAACTGCTGCCCGCCTGCACCACCAAGGTGAGCGAGGGCATGGAGATTCAGACAGACACCGATCGGCTGCGCCGATACCGGCGCATGACCCTCGAGCTGCTCTTCGCCGAGCGAAACCACATCTGCGCGGTCTGCGTGGCCAACGGGCATTGCGAGCTCCAAACGCTGGCCTATCGCCAGGGTATGGACCACGTGCGCTACGATTACCGCTTCCCGCGCTGGGAGGTGGACAACACGCACCCGCTGTTTGGGATGGACCATAACCGCTGCATCCTCTGCAGCCGCTGCGTGCGCGTCTGCTGGCACATCGAGGGCGCAGGCACCAAGAATGTCTCCGGCCGCGGCGGCAAGGCCCACATCATCACCGACCTCAACCAGCCCTGGGGGTCTTCCGATACCTGCACCAAGTGCGGCAAGTGCGTCATGGCCTGCCCGACCGGTGCCCTCTTCAACAAGGGCTCAACGGTCGGCGAAATGGAGCGCGACCGCACGAAGCTCGAATTCATCGTCACGGCGCGGGAGAAAAAGCAATGGATTGCGGACTAGTATGCAAGCAAAGCAAGCATCAGAAACCAACCACACACCCGGCAAACCGGCCCTGCTGCGCCTGGCAACAATCTGGTTTGGCGGCTGTTCCGGCTGCCACATGTCGTTCCTGGACCTCGACGAATTCCTGTTGGAACTGGCCGGGAAGGCCGAGATCGTTTACAGCCCGTTCATTGACGTGAAGGAATACCCCGAGAACGTGGATGTTTGCCTGGTCGAGGGCGCCATCTGCAACGAGGATAACCTCGAGCTCGTCTACAAGGTCCGCCAGCGCACCCGGCTGCTCGTCTCGTTCGGCGACTGCGCGGTCACTGCCAACGTGCCCGCCATCCGCAACCAGCTCGGCCTGGGCAACGCCCAAAGCGTCCTCCAAAAGGCCTACATCGAAACCGCGCAGGCCAACCCCAGCCTGCCCAAAGAACCCGGCATCGTGCCGCCGCTCCTGCCCAGGGTCATGCCCGTGCATGAAGCCGTCGTAGTGGATTATTTTCTGCCCGGTTGCCCTCCGCCGGCGGACCGCATCAAGACCCTCCTGGCCCAGATCCTCGAAGGCCAGGAACCGGCCCTTGCGGGACAAGACATCAAGTTTGGATGAGATTATGGCTCAACGCATTGTCATTGACCCCGTGACCCGCATCGAGGGCCACGCCAAGATTAGCATCTTCCTGGATGACGCCGGCAATGTCTCCGACGCCGAGTTCCACGTCGTCGAGTTCCGCGGCTTCGAGAAGTTCTGCGAGGGCCGGCCCTATGCCGAGATGCCCGGCATCACCGCCCGCATCTGCGGCATCTGCCCGGCCAGCCATTTGCTGGCCTCCGCCAAGGCCGGGGATGCCATCATGGCCGTTAACATCCCGCCTGCGGCCGACAAGCTGCGCCGGCTCATGAACCTGGGCCAGATCATCCAGAGCCATGCGCTGAGCTTCTTCCACCTGAGCGCGCCCGATTTCCTGCTCGGCTGGGACACGCCGTCCGCCCGGCGGAATGTCTTTGGATTGATCGCCTCCAACGCCGACCTGGCTCGCGCCGGCATTCGCCTGCGCCAGTTTGGCCAGGAGATCATCGCCGTGCTCGGCGGCCAGAAGATTCACCCGGCCTGGGCCGTGCCCGGCGGCGTGCGCAGCCCCCTCACCGAGGAAGGCCGCGACCGCATTCGCGCCTGGCTGCCGGAGGCGTATGCCACCACGAAGACCGCCTTCGACCTGTTCAAGAAGACGCTCGAAACCCATAAGAAGGAAGTCCAGATCTTCGGCAACTTTCCGTCTCTCTTCATGGGGCTGGTGGAGCCGGACGGCACCTGGGAACATCACGGCGGCAAAATCCGGTTCACCGACAGCAGCGGCAGCATCATAGCCGACCAGCTCGACCCGCAGAAGTACTACGAGTACATCAGCGAATCAGTCCAGACCTCCTCCTATCTCAAGTCGCCGTATTACACCTCGCTCGGCATCCCGGATGGCATGTACCGCGTCGGCCCATTGGCCCGGCTCAATGTCGCCGAGCAGATGGGCACGTCCAAGGCCGACGCCGAGCTCAAGAAGTTCAAGAAGCTGACCCGCGGCGACAACGCCGTGATCTCCTCCTTCCATTATCACTACGCGCGGCTCATTGAAATCCTCACTTCCATCGAGCGGGTGGAAGCCGCCTTGGAAGACGCCGACTTGCTCAGCGAAGACCTCCGCGCCGACGCCGGCATCAACAGCCTCCGCGGCGTGGGTGTCAGCGAAGCCCCGCGCGGCACGCTCTTCCACGATTACACCGTGGACCGCGACGGCCTGCTCAAGAAGATCAACCTCATCGTCGCTACCGGCCAGAACAACCTGGCGATGAACCAAACCGTCGCCCAGATCGCGCGGCACTACGTGCGCGGCAACAAGATCCAGGAGCCCATGCTCAACCGTGTCGAGCACGGCATCCGCTGCTACGACCCGTGCCTGAGCTGCTCGACGCACGCCGTCGGGCAGATGCCGCTTCAAATCCGGCTCATCGGCCCCGGCGGCGCTGTCCTGCACGAAATCGCCCGCGGTTGACCCGCAGCGACGTTTCGTCGAAGTGGTGGTGTTTGTGGCGGCGGCAAACCCCTCGGTGAGGCGTCCTCAGCAACGAGTTGTGGAGCTTGATGCACACCCGGTTGTTGCCGGAACGGGCACAAATTCAACTTGCTGGTATTGGGACATCTGGGTAGGTTGCCTGGCGCGGAGTGGTTCCGGGCTTCGCAGGATCCTATGCAACAACGCACAGAATTGGACTACAGCTCGAGGGGTGAGGGCGACGTGATAGTCACTCGCCGTGAGGCCGCGCTCCAGTGGTTTGGCAGGCAGTTGGACGCAGGCATGAATTGGGGACGCAAGAATTCGCTCTGGCCGATGCCAATGGGACTGGCCTGCTGCGCTATCGAGCTCATGGGCACGGGGGCCAGCCGATATGACATCTCGCGCTTCGGTGCGGAAGTCATGCGCTTCTCCC
>CAZHEW010000292.1:0-4861 GCA_964531815.1 uncultured Verrucomicrobiota bacterium | reverse complement strand
ACAGGATTGATTGCACAGGAGGCGCAGCGCGCTTCCCGACGCCGTTTCCGGAGGACAGAATCCGCTGCATTCCGTGCCCAGGAGCGGCCGATGCCGCGCAAGAGCTGCTTCTGCCCCGGATCTACTTCTGCTTCGGCTCGAGGATACCCCTTAGCAGGTCATTGACTGGCGATTGATTTGTGGCGGGCGCGTTGGTTGCCGCGGGCGTTCCCTGGCCCAGAATAGCGCCGATCCCCTGCAGGAGCCCTCCAACACCGCTCCCCGATCTGGTGGTGCTGCCGTTGGAACTGGTATTCGTGCCTGCCGGCAATAAGCTCCTCAGGCTACCCTGGATCAATTCGCCAACCTGTCCAGCCTTGCCGCCCGTCGCTTGCAGAACGCCGCTGAGCAGAGCGATCTTATCAACGCCTGCCTCTGATTTGCCGAGAGTGCCCCGCACAATGAGGAAGTCGGGCAGTTTGGCATACGTTGCGTTGGTGGGAGTATTGCCCGCCATTCCAATGCGTTGGGCGATTGGCCGCGCGAGGGAAACCGACACAGGCATCCGGATTGGGGAGTTGGTCAGGACCTCGGCCAGCGTGATGGTCCCGGTGGCCTGGGCTTCAAAGGCGGGGCTTTGCACCGTGGCCTTCTGCAAGTCCACACGACCGGCGCCGGCGGCGGTGCGCAGCACAACCGTATTAATCCGTGATTGCGTCAGGTCGGCCATTCCTCTGTCGCCGCTGGTGGCGCCGCCCGAGCGTGCTCCCCCAGAGAGCAAGGACATAACTGCGCCAGCAGGGTTCTTTGCCAGTTCGGGGATGGTCATAATGCCGGTGACCACGGTTTTCAGCAGGCGAGTGTACCAGGTCTTGCCCTCGAGGTTGACGATTGCGAAGTTGAGATTGGTAAGGGTCATGTCGAACTGCCCGGCGAGGTGCTTCTGGAGGCTGGCGCCGGAGATCCCCGCGCCGGTTATTTTGCCCTGGGCGGTTGCCGTGCCGCCAATCTGTCCCTTGCGCTCCGGCTGGAACGAGTTGACCAGCGGCGTCAGCGGGACGGCTTGGGCGCTGAGAGACAGGTCGTATTTCCAGCCGGGCATGCCCAGGTCCAGGTCGGCGGTCGCGCCCGCAGGCGCGCCGTTGAGCGTTAGCTTGCACGGATTGATCACTACGCGGCTGCCGTCAATCCTGGCGGCAGTCTGCCAGTCGGCGATTTCCACTTCGCGCAGGTACAACCGGCGGATAGACGCGCTGGCGGTGAAGTTACGGAACCGCAGTTGGACTGCCTCGGGTTCCTTTTGGGCCGAAGCCGGCGCGGGCGCGCTCGTGGTTGCAGCCTTCCCGCCCTCGGCGGCTTTGCTGTCGCCCACGAAAAGGTCGTAGTAGCTGGTTAGGTCAAGAGCGTCAGCCGCCAGCTTGAGGTCGCCCCGGATTGCATTGGTTTGCGACAGATCCACCTGGCCGCTTAACTCGACCTTGTTGTCCGCGCGCGGGGTCGGTGTCAGGGCAAGCTGGAACTGGCGCAGGTCGGCCATCTGATTGCGCACTGAGGCATCCACGAGCATCTTCGCCTCCAGCGGAGTGCCGGGGGTCTGGTTTTTCGGATCGGCGACGACCAGGTTGGCCATCTGCAAATCCGCTTTCAGGGCGGAAGCGCCTTGCGGGTCGTACCGGGCGGTGGCATTGGCGTTGATTGCCACAGACATAAGCTTCTTATCTGCCAACAACGGTTCGAGGAAAGGTCCCACGCCGTTTTGGTTGAGATCCGCCAGTTTGGCGGTCAGATCAACGGTCCGCTTCTCGAGGTTGTATTTCGCGGCCAGGTCGAAACTCCCGCCTGCCTTCCCGTCCCCGGTCAGCTTGCCAGCCAGCTTGCGGATTTGGACTTCCAGAGGGGTCAGGCCCACATCGAAGTCCGCCGCCGCGCCCAGGCCTCGCACCGCGTTCTGGCCCCACTGTCCCGTGAAGGCTGCGAGCGCGACATTGCCTTTGGCCGCTTGCGTCTTTTGCTCTTGCGTCAAGTGGGCATTCAACTCGATCGAGCCGGAGGAGACGCGTAAATCCGGTTGCGGCAAGGCCTGGAGCAACGGCGCCAGCATTGCTCGGGCGACAATCTGCATATCGGCGGCTTCAGCCTTCGGGCCGTAGGTGTAGGTGCCGGAGCCAGACGCGGTCGCCAGCATCTGGTTCTGACGCGCGACTTCCAGCTTGAGTGCGGCGAGGTTGAATTGTTTGAGGTCGGCAGCCTTGCCGCTGGCCTGCAGGGTGATCGTGGCATCCGCGAGCTGATTGCCGCCGATATTCGCCGTCAGGCGGTCAATGCGGGAGTCAAGGTTCAACGTTAACTGCCGGCCGCCTTGCTGCGAAAGCAGTTTGGCATTCGCATTCACCAGGCCCGCCGCGGCAACCTCGCCCAGAAACGGTTTCCAGTCCGCCAGATTCAGACCCGAAAGGGAGAAAGTGAACGTGGAATCGCCCACCGTGCTGCTAGCGTCACCCCAGGTGATTGGCATCGGGCTGGTCAGATCGCCCTTGAGCAGCGGACTGCCATTCTGTGTGCTGGTCAGATTGAGTCGGCGGACAAGGGCCGTCTTTTGCCCAAGGTCAATCGAGGCGTCGTAGTCCTTGTGGAGGTCGAGTTGGGGCGTTGTCTGGTTGGTCCGGGTTACCTGGAACCGGCCGACGTCCACCTGGCCGCGGGCGGTGATGTTCGAGCCGCCCCGGGTCAACTCGACTTGGTGGGTCGAGCGGATTGTCGCAGGTCCGAAAGCCAGGCCGTACTGCGCGCCGAGCAGGTTGAGCAGCCGCTGGTCAATCCCGGAGAGCTCGATGTTCAGGCGGCCTTCGTACTTTTCGATCTCGAAGGGGCCGCTGGCGCGCAGCTCGCCCAGGGGCGTGTCCTGCTTCTGCAAGCGCAATGCCACCGCTTTGACTTCGGTGGGCGTGATCTCCGCATCAAGCGCGCCGCTGACCGCAGCAAAATCCGCCAAGGCCTTTTCCGCGCGGCTGACGTTCAGGCGGGCGCTGCCCTTGATGGAAGCCGGCTTCAGGTCCGCCGCCAGGGCAAAATCATAGCTGCCGTCCACTTTGCCTTGCAGCAGCCCATTCGTGGTGGCCACTCGAATGTCGCCATCCAACGCCAGCTTGCCTTTCTGGCCGTTCCTCAAGTCATCCACCGTGACGTTGACATGCGAGAACTCGGTCACGTCGGGGGGGCCATTCGTGCGGCTCTTGACCTGCCGAATGGTTGCATCCCTGACGGAGAACTTCTTCAAGTCAATCTGCGGCGGCTGGGCGGGCTTGGCCGGGGGCGCGGGCTCCTTCCCGGTCGTCGGGGCGGTTTGCGTCTCCCACAGAGGATCCAGGTTGCTGGTCCCATCGGGGTTTTCGACCACGGTAACCGCAGGCGACGAAAGCGTGAGTTCATCCACGCGAATGTTGCCGCCGAGGATCGCCATGAGGCTGTAGCGCAGGCGGGCTTCGGTCACGGTGGCCAGCGGTTCCGTGCCGGTGGTTTGCACCTTAACGTCGCGCAGGACCACCTGGCTGAAAGGGCTGATCCGGGCATCGCTCACGGTGATACGGGCATTCATCGCCTTGCTGACGCGGGGCAAGACCACGCCCTTGAAGAAGCCCGAGCTGGTCGCCACGAAGTAAGCGAGGACGAGCAGAACGGTCAATATGCCTCCGCCCCAGGCGAGCGCCCGGAGCCAGCGGCGCGGTTTCCCGGGCGCCGAACCAAGTTGTGTGTCAGTCATAATACTAAATCGCAGAACTCACTCAGGGGGTTGCGAGCAAGGGCCTGTCTTATCTGGCCTGGCCGTTCTGATTCTGAGAACAATGTAGCGCCTCTCTGACGCCTGTCCAAGTCGCCGTTCGACAGAAGACCGACGCGGCTGCCGCCGTGGTTATTCAACCAGCAGACTGCGGCCTCCGGCGGCTACTTGGCGTCGTTTAGCAGCTTGAGCTGCGATTTCCGAGTCAGCTCCATTTCGGTCTTGCCGTTGTAATTAACGACCTTTCCGCTAACGGCGACAGCCTTGCCCTTGAGCGCAGGCAAGTTCTCGAATCCGTTGGTGTTCCGGCTGCGGATGATCGCGGCGAAGGTGTTGCTGGGAAATTTCTTGTCAAAGTTCAGGAAGGTGATGCCCGGCCGGACGCTAACCTGGGCTACAACTCCAGTAACTGTGGCCTGTTTCCCGATGTACTCGCCAGCCTGTGCGGCCCGGATGGCAAGCGCGGGGGAGTTTGTTGTGTCGGCGAGGCTGGAGGTGGCGGCGGTCAGGCAAAGCGCCAAACAGAGAATCGCGAGAGACTTCATACGACGTCCAACATGAGACGAACGCGAGTCAGCTTCAAGAATGAAATGGAATCAATGCGCTTCTCATTTTCTTCCCAGGCAGGAACCAGTCCGAGCCATACCGCCCTATACCTCGACAACAGCCTGTCTGCACAGCACTTCATCCCCCCCTGCAAGACCAGCAAAGGCAGCCGGGGCCAGGCCGCCAGGGAAAGTCACTCGTTGATTCCCCACCACTGGTGAGGCTCGGTCCGGCTCAGCATATCTTCCAGCACTGTGGAGGATTGGTGCGCGCGCTTATTGATTTCTTCGACGGACGAATCCAATTCGCTTTCGAGCGGTTCGGAGAAACCGTAGAGCAGATCCACGCCGCTGATCGCGGCCACCTGCTGCATATAGGCGGCGACCGGGTTTGCACTGCCCCGGCCGGCCTCCTCCGGATCCAGCAGCACTCCCAAGGCATACGCCCGCTGCTGCCGGAGGCGCAGCCAGCGGTTAAGCCACACCTGGACTGTCGGCGGTAACGCATTGCGGCCGTGCACGGACAGAATGAGGACATCGGCGGCGGCCGCCTCGACAG
>CAZHEW010000291.1:0-4862 GCA_964531815.1 uncultured Verrucomicrobiota bacterium | reverse complement strand
GCGGCGGCAAGCACCAACAGCAGACAAATCTTTGACATGGAGGCAATTTAATCCAGATTGATTGCGACGCAAGCGATAGACACCCTTAGCGATATGGCGGAAAAGCAGACATACCTGAAGGGCCAGTTGCTCCTGGACAGCGGCCAACTGCTCGGCTCGTTCTTCCAACGCACGGTGGTGCTGATCTGCCAGCACGACGCCGAAGGCGCATTCGGCCTGGTGCTCAATCGTTCCACCGGCAGTAACGTCGGCGAAATGATCGTCGCCGACCTGCCGGCCGCGCTCAAGGGGCACCCGCTCTACCTGGGCGGACCGGTCCAACCGTCGGCCTTGAGTTACCTCCACTCCGACGCGTTCCTCGCCGACGCCAATGTCATGCCGAACCTGAACCTTGGCCATTCGGTGGATGACCTGGTGGACCTGGGCGAAAGCTTCTCACCGACGCGCAAGCTCAAGGTGTTCGCTGGCTATGCGGGCTGGAGTCCGGGCCAACTCGAAGGCGAGATGAAACGGAAGGCCTGGCTGACGCATCCCGCGTCGCTCGAACTGGTGTTTGACACCGCCCCCGAGCAACTCTGGCAGGAGATTCTGCGACGGAAGGGCGGATTATACAGGCTGCTGGCGCAGTCACCCGAGGACTTGTCGCAGAACTGAGGGCGGAGGGAAGGACCAGCGCGGAGGCACGCTTCCCGCCGGGCCATTATATTTCCTGTTGTCTGGCCGTCGGCCTGGAGATAGGATGATCCGGGCTGGGAAGCCGCGGGCTGAAGCCCGGGTTTTCAGCGCGGCGTGTCCGGGCGTCATCATGCGCCAACACGCGGCACTTGCAGCGCGCAGACCGAGGCAACCGTTATGAGCAAGACTGCGAACACTCTGCCGGGAAACAGGACAAGACCTTCGCCGAGACGGTCTCGTTCCCCCGTCGGGAGGATTCATCCCGTCGTCATCTACCCTATTCAGCAGCCGCGAGATTACTCCGACTTGCAGGCGCTCTATCAACTCGTCCGGCGCCTGGCGGCGGACAAGAGCCGCTACGCCCGCCCCATCACGGTGCTGGATCGCAAGACGCATTATGCGATGCGCGGCGACAAGGCTTTCCTGGATTTCCGGCGGCATACCGTTTCGCGGTGTTCGGAGGTGCTGGACGTCTGGGCGGTGGACACCTGTCAAATGTGGTACAGCGGCCTGGGCGCGGCCTTTGAACGGGGCGGGGAGCGCGATGTTTACTGGCTCATCCCCGGCGATTTCAACTACGGCACAAAGGTGGGCCGGCAAGTCCTCAACCGGTTGCACGACCTGCCGGAGATCATCCTCGAACTGGATCAGGACCTGTGCATCGGCGAAATCGCCACCGACCACAACAACCCAAAGCAACTCATTGACACCTATGGGACCTTTGGCCTGCTCTATACCTGGTTCCCGGCCGAAGCCCGGGAAATCAGGCAATACACCGAGCGCCCCCGTTCGGAGTTTCTCGCCGTTCGCCACGGCTTTCTGGGGGAGGCGCTCTGCCAGCGGTGGTATCCCTACGAGCAAACCATTATCATGCTCCTGCAGGCGATCTTCGGCAAGAAGGGCATCACCCGGTTCTTTGTCGGGGACATCTCGGACCTGCACGAGGGGAAGGAATCGCTGGCCTCGGCGATGCAGCAGGTCGAGCGGACCGAGCGGGTGCTCAAGGCGGTTTGGCGCGAGCGCCACCAGGGCGACACGGACTGGATCGAGCATTACCGCGAATTGGCTGGCGCGTCCGGGCAGGTCCGCTACACCGCGATTTCCATCCTCCGTAACCTGCTGACCTGAGCTATGCGCGCGTTTGCCTACCAGAAGCCCCTGCGGGCGATTAACTTCATCTGCCATGCGCCGGAGGCCAAGACGGTGAGCCTGGTCGGTGATTTCAATGAATGGAACCCGGCCGCGCTGCCGATGAAACAGATGCCGGACCGCTCCTGGCTGTTGACGGTGGAGCTGAAGCATGGCCACCATCGCTACGCCTTTCTGGTGGACGGGGACCTGACGCTCGATCCCAGCGCCCAGGGCATCACCCGGAACGACAAAGGCGAACGCGTCTGCCTCGTGCCGGTGAGCTAGATATGCGGGCGCCGCAACCAGTGGGAATCGGCCAGCCCAGGGTGCAGCCGCAAGAACTGGTTGCGGTCGGCAGCCGGCCAGAACACCCTTGCGCCATGAATCCGGTGCTTTGCCTGCTGGTTATTCTGCTCAGCGTGCTTGCGGCGGCAGCCGTTGTCTCGGCCCAGGAACCTCCGGAAAAGAGCGGGGCCCGCAACGACCAGGCGCTGGCGGATTACTTCCGCGCCGAAACCGCGAAGCTGGCCGAGCGTTGCCTGGCAGACATCCATTCGCGCCAGGATTGGGAAGCGCGGCGCGACGAATACCGGCGGCAGTTGCACGAGATGCTTGGGCTTTGGCCCGTGCCGGAGCGGACGGACCTCAAGCCGGTCGTCACAGGCAGGCTCGAGCAGCCGGGGTTCACGGTCGAGAAGCTGCACTTCCAGGCGTTGCCCGGGCTCTATGTGACGGCAAATCTCTACCTGCCCGGGAAGCTGGAGGATCCGGTGCCGGCCATTCTTTACGTGTGCGGCCACAGCCGGGTGGTAACCAACGGGGTGAGCTGCGGCAACAAAACAGGCTACCAGCATCACGGCGCCTGGTTTGCGCGCCACGGCTACGTCTGCCTGACGATTGACACACTGCAATACGGCGAGATTCAGGGGCAGCATCGCGGCACCTACAGCGACGGGCAGTGGTGGTGGAACTCGCGCGGCTTCACGCCGGCCGGGGTCGAGGCGTGGTTCGGCATCCGGGCGCTGGACTACCTGTGCTCGCGCCCGGAGGTGGACAAGGAGCGCATCGGCATGACCGGCCGGTCGGGCGGCGGGTCTTACACCTGGACGGTGGCGGCACTCGATGAGCGCGTCAAGGTGGCCGCGCCCGTCGCCGGAATTACCGACCTGCGCAACCAGGTCGTGGACGGCTGCGTCGAGGGGCACTGCGACTGCATGTTCTACGTGAACACTTACCGCTGGGACTTCCCCCAGGTGGCCGCGTTGCTCGCGCCGCGACCGTTGCTGATCGGCAACTCGGACAAGGACAGGATTTTCCCGCTGGATGGGGTGATGCGGCTCTATAACCAGACCCGGCGCATCTACGCGCTCTACGGCAAGACCAACCAGCTCGGGCTGCTCATCACCGAAGGCCCCCACGAGGACACGCAAGACTTGCAGGTGCCGGTCTTCCGCTGGTTCAACCGGTTCCTCAAGGGCCAGCAGCCGCTCATCGAGATGGCGGCGACGAAGTTCTTTGCGCCGGACCAGCTCAGGGTCTTCGACAAGCTGCCCGCCGACGAGCTGAACACGACGATACAAGAGAGCTTCGTGCCCCGGGCGGCGGCGCGCCACTTCTCCGCCGCTCCGGCTGAGGCCAGTCAACAGCAAGCCGAGTACAGGCAGGCTTTGCGCGAAAAGGTGTTTGGCGGTTGGCCGGCGGATAACGAGGCGCTGAAGCTGGAGTTAAAAGAGCTTGCGGAGAGAAGCGGCATCCGCGTCGGGGCCTATGACCTCGAAAGCCAGCCGTCGGTGAATCTTCGGCTCTGGGTGCTGCAGGCTCCCAAGGTCAGGCGGCCCGACCGGGTGGTGTTGACCGTGCTCGATGCGGAGAGCTGGACTAATTCGCCGCTCAAGTGGCTATGGCTGGGCGGCGAGGAGCCGGAAGCTTGCGCGCGTTTGCGGCAGGAGATGCAAGCCGGGAAGCTGGCGCTGGCGTTCTTCGTGCCGCGCGAGGTGGAACCCGCCAAGTGGCAGGCCGACTCGAAGAAGGCCGCCCAGATCCGGCGGCGTTACATGCTGTTGGGCCAAACCCTCGACGGGATGAGGGTATGGGACATCCGGCGCGCGGCCCAGGCGGTTAAGGGGTTGCCCGAGTTCAAGCAGACGCCGCTCCACGTCCGCGCGAAGAAGCAGATGGGCGTTAACGCCGCTTACGCGGCTCTGTTCGAGCTGTGGATTCAGAAACTCCATCTGGAGGCGCTGCCGGCTTCCCATCTGGAGGGGCCGGATTACCTCAATGTGCTAAGGGTCGGAGATATAACCCAGGTGCTGGAACTTCTGGGTGATCGAGCCGGCGTGAAAAGCCCGCAAGCACATAGGTAGGAGGCTCCGGAGAACTGCTAAGGCTCCCCGACCCTGCTGATCGAGCGGGGCACAGTCCGTAGGTTCTCCGTATCCTCGACGCACTCGCCAGGTCCTCACCATGGATGCCAGTTCGGCACCCTGAGGTCTATTCCACACAACCCTTGCCCCTACAGATACCTACGCGGCTCGTTCGCCACAGGCGGTGTCTACTCCAACAAATCGTCGTTAACCCACAGTGATGCCTGCACTTGCGTCAATTCTACAGGGCGGCCGGCCTATTGTCGTCGCCAGTAGTCAGATGTGTCCAGAATTCCTACACACGGCTGCGGAGAACCCAAGCGATTGGGCACTGACCACGGCTCGCCGGTCAAACCTCGAAGTTGCTCAAGAACGGTGCACTCGTGCCGTTTCCCATTAGCTTTAAAGGCAATCGGTCCGAGAAGGTGAATAAGCGGGGCCAACGCCCCCACTGGCACCCCTCCTGCTTTGTTTTGCCCGGGCCCGTTGGGATTACACATCCTGACGGCACTATGATAACACCGCGATCACTAGCCATTTGTGGTTCGTTAACGGGTTCGGAGACGGCATCAAACAAGACGGGCGAGTCTGACACGGTACACAACCAGCCTGCCGGGCCGGCACAACCGCCCCCAGCACAAGGCTCAGACTTCCTGATGCCGACGGATTTGGGATCGTTGCTGGGAGTTGGCC
>CAZHEW010000290.1:0-4890 GCA_964531815.1 uncultured Verrucomicrobiota bacterium | reverse complement strand
AAGTTAGAAGCGGGGTGTTAATGAAAGCTCGGCAAAGACAGGGACTTCCCACCGCATGCCGCTGCTCCAGAAACTGAATTGCCCCCGCGCCGGGGCGCGGCGGCAATTCAGCATTGCCAACCGCGCCGGCTATGCGAACATCCGCTAGCATGACTAAGCCCGCTCGTTCCAGCGAGCTCCGGCCGGCGCGGAATTCGTCCGCGCTCCGGTCTTTCGGGGCGGCTCCCGAACGCTTCGCCTCCCCAGCGCGGGGTTCAGCGGGTCGCCCAGGATGGCGGGCCGGTATTCAGCTCCTTGTCTGTTGGTCAGCGTTGTGCGCCGACTTGGCGGCCCGGGGCGATCTGGTGCTGACGAACTTCAGCACGACCAGCCCGCTGAAGGTCATGGCGGCGGGCGACTCGATCACCGACGACTGCGCCGTCAATGGCGCCTGGCGCCAGTATCTCCAGCCTTTGCTGGAGACCAATGGCTATCCCTTTACGTTCGTTGGCCGCTACAGTTCCTACGCTTCCGGCAATTTTACCAAGGTCAAGCACGAGGGAATCTGTGGCGCGGTCGTCGCCGCGCCGGGCCTGATGACCATGCCCGTCCAAGACTATTCCGGGCCCGACACCTACCTGCAATTGACCCTGATAGACGCCCTCACCAACGTCATCCCCGACCTCCTGCTGGTGTATATCGGGGTCAATGACATCGGCCGCGGGCGCGACCCTTACGCGGTGGCGACCAATCACTTGCCGGCCTTGTTGGACAGCATCTTTGCGCGGGCGCCCGCCGCCAACGTCATCCTCACCAAAGTTACCACCCTGCGCACCGCCGTGATCGGCTCGCCGCCTTATCGCACCTACAGCACCAACATCCCGGTGTTCAACACGGCTGTCCAAACGATGGTCAACGCGCGGCGGGCCCTGGGCCAGAACGTGTTCGTGGCCGATATGTTCTCCGCGGTGGACCCCGCGACGGGGCTTCAGGGCGACCGCCTGCATCCCAACACCGTCGGCCTGAACGCTATTGCCAGAGAGTTCCTCTCCCGCATTGAAGCCCTGACCGTCCGCACCAATCGCGCGGTCACTTGCCTGGTTCCCGGGTGCTCGGATTGGGCGTATTCAGACCAGGGCCTGGACCTGGGCACCAACTGGGCCTTGCCTCGATATGACGATTCCGGCTGGGCTCGCGGCCCGGGGCCCCTCGGATACGGAGCGCCCGGAATCGTCACCACTGTCGGCTGCGGCCCTGTCTCCACCAACAGGCACATCACGACTTACTTCCGTCGCAGCTTCGTCGCACCCTCCGCCGTCCACTGCACCAATCTCAATTTCCGTCTTGACCGCACGGACGGAGCTGCGGTCTGGCTTAATGGACGGGAGATATTCCGAATGAACCTGCCCGCCAACCAACCGCTCTCGTCCCTGGCCCGGGCCACGACGGCTGTTTCAAACGAAGCTGTTCACACCTACTTCCAAACCAACATCCCGGTCTCGTTCCTGCCCCTGGGAACCAACGTCCTGGCAGTTGAAATCCACAAATTCGCCCCAGCCGCGCTCAGCCTCAGCTTCGACCTCGAGTTGTTCGGCTCAGGGGATTACCCCCCGCCCGCGCCGCCACTCTGCATTGCTCGGGATGGAGCGGACGTGCGCTTGCGCTGGTCGGCTACCAATAATGCGGGGTTCGCTCTGTTTTCCGGCAGGGATCTCCTTCCGCCCTCGTTGTGGCACCCCGTGGGCGGACCCTGCATTCTCGCCGGGGGATTCTACGAGTATCAAGAGCCCCTTCTCCCGTCTGCCCCGGGCACCTTCTACCAGCTCTTCTACCTGGGCCCGCCTTCCACCCCTCCGACGCTGGGCATCCGCATGGACGCCGACGCGGCGGTGCTCTCCTGGGGAAGTGGCTTTGCCGGGTTCAATGTCGAGACCGCCGCCGCGCTGTCTGAGCCGGGCACCTGGCAGACGCTCGGCGGTCCCTACACTCTGAGCAACGGCAGCTTCCAGGCCCGGACGTCCCGGACCACCGTCTCCAACGCCTTCTTTCGGCTCATAAAGCCTTCACTCTAAGTCGCGTGCCACTCACCCTCTACGACCTGCTGCCCCGGGACGAGCGCCCGGCCAACGACGTCTTGCTCGGGCGCTTTCTCGAATACACCGAAAGCAGGCGGCTCCGGCTTTACCCGGCGCAGGAGGCGGCCATCCTGGAGCTGTTCGAGGACAAGAATGTCATCCTCAACACGCCCACCGGCTCGGGCAAATCGCTGGTGGCGGCGGCGGTGCATTTCAAGTCCATCGCGCAGGGCAAACGTTCCGTCTACACCTGCCCCATCAAGGCGCTGGTGAACGAGAAGTGGATCGGGCTGTGCCGCGAGTTCGGGCCGGACAACGTCGGCCTGAGCACCGGAGACGCCTCAGTCAACCGCGACGCCCCCATTCTCTGCTGCACTGCCGAAATCCTCGCCAACATCGCGCTGCGCGAGGGCGCGGACGCCGACGTGCAAGAGGTCATCATGGACGAGTTTCACTACTATGCCGACCGCGAGCGCGGCGTCGCCTGGCAGGTGCCGCTGCTGACGCTGCCCCAGGCCCGCTTCCTCCTGATGTCCGCCACCCTCGGCGATACGACGTTCTTCGAGGAGGCGCTGACCCGCGTCAACGGGCGCCCCACCGCCGCCGTCGCCTCCAAAGACCGGCCGGTGCCGCTGGAATATGCCTACTCCGAGCTGCCGCTGGCCACGACGCTCGAAAGCCTGGTCGCCCAAGGCAAGGCTCCGGTGTATGTCGTTCACTTCACCCAGCTCGAAGCCGCCCAGAGCGCCCAGGACTTTACCAGCATCAACGTGTGCACGCGCGAGGAGAAGAATGCCATCGGCGCGACGCTCGAAGGCTTCAAGTTCACCAGCCCCTACGGCCCCGAGATCCGGAAGTGGCTCAAGCACGGCATCGGCCTGCACCATGCCGGGCTGCTGCCGAAGTATCGGGTGCTGGTCGAGCAGTTGGCGCAGAAGGGGTTGCTCAAGATCATCTGCGGCACCGACACGCTCGGCGTGGGCATCAACGTGCCGATCCGCACGGTGCTCTTCTCGCGCCTCTGTAAGTATGACGGCCAGAAGACCGGCATCCTCAGCGCGCGCGACTTCCACCAGATCGGCGGCCGCGCCGGGCGCAAAGGCTTCGACGACCGCGGCTGGGTGGTCGCCCAGGCGCCGGAGCATGTCGTCGAGAACCTCAAGCTCGAAGAAAAGACCGCCCGGGACGGCAAGAAGATCGTCAAGCGCAAACCGCCGGAGAAGAACTTCGTCAACTGGAACCAAAAGACGTTCGCCCGGCTCATGGCCGCCCAACCCGAGCGCCTGACCTCCCGTTTCCAGGTCTCCCACGGCATGCTGCTCAACGTCCTGAGCCGCAAGGGCGACGGCTGCCGCGCCATGCAGCGGCTGATCCGCGACTGCCACGAAACGCCCAAGGCGAAGAAGGATCACACCAAACGCGCATGGCAGTTGTTCCGCTCGCTGGTGGACCGCCGGATCATTGAGTTTACTCATCCCGGGAGGGCGAGCGTCCCCGCGAGCCCAAGCTTGTCCGGCCAGCCAGGGGAAGTCAGGGCTCGCGGGGACGCTCGCCCTCCCGAGGAAGAGAGCAAACTGCGCGTCAACGTCGAGCTGCAGGAGGACTTCTCCATGGACCAGGCGCTGTCGCTCTACCTGTTGGAGGCCCTGCCCCTGGTGGACCCGCAGCAGCCCGATTATCCGCTGGTGCTGCTCACACTGGTCGAATCCATCCTCGAAGACCCGGACCTCATCCTCCGCAAGCAACTGGACAAACTCAAGAGCCAGAAGATGGCGGAGATGAAGATGGCCGGGATTGAATACGACGAGCGCATCGAGGAGCTGGAGAAACTGGAATACCCCAAGCCGAACCGCGAGTTCATCTACTCGACCTTCAACGCCTTTGCCGAGAAGCACCCGTGGGTGGGGCAGGAGAACATCAAGCCCAAGTCCATCGCCCGCGAAATGTTCGAGTCGTTCCGCTCCTTCTCCGACTACATCCGCGACTACGAGCTGCAGCGGGCTGAGGGGATCCTGCTGCGGCACTTGAACGGCGTGTACAAAGTCCTCGCGCAGACGGTCCCCGACGCCGCCAAGACCGACCCCGTGCGGGAGATGGAACTCTACCTGGGCACGATGATCCGCCAAGTGGACTCCAGCTTGCTGGACGAATGGGAAAAGATGCGCGACCCGAGCTACCAGCGCGCCGAGGTGAAGGAAGCCCGCCCACCCGGCGCCGAAGAAGCCGCCGCCGACATCACCCGCGACACCCGGGCCTTCACCGCCGCCCTCCGCAACCGTATCTTCAGCTTCCTGCGGGGCCTGGCGAATGCCGACTTCGAACAGGCGCTCACCCATCTTTCCTCCCCGCAGGATCCCGACGGCCAACCGTGGACCGCCGCGCGCCTGCAACGGGCGCTCGACAGCTACCACACCGAGCACGAGCGCATTTGCCTGGACCCGAACGCTCGCAATCTGCGCCATACCTACGTGCTCCCCACCGACGACAAGCGGGCCTGGCGCGTCCAGCAGATGCTGGTGGACCCCGAAGACCACAACGACTGGGTGGCAGAGTTCGAGGTGGACCTGGCTCGCTCGCGTGAGGCTGCGCAGCCGGTGCTGCGGCTGGTAAGATTGGGCGGCCTGGTCTGAGTCCAACTCAGCCTGGGAATATGCGAGGCTTTGACTGCTCCACCCGGGCTTTGAAGGCGCCCCCGCGGTCCTGACTCATCTTCCCCCATTTGCGCAAGGGTTTGCGTGGGAGCCGAAACCGACGCAACTCATTGACTGGAGCGGCCTTGATGGGGGTTATGCAGGCGCCTGCGGTTAGCCTTTCCTAGAGACAACACCGGCGCCAC
>CAZHEW010000289.1:492-4890 GCA_964531815.1 uncultured Verrucomicrobiota bacterium | reverse complement strand
GCGTGGATGCCATCTACTTCATCATGTCCGAGGACAACGTGCGCCGGCAGCTCAAACTCCCGTGGGTCAGCTTCGGCTCGGACGAAGGCTCCTTCGCGCCGGAAGGCGTGTTCCTCAAGTCCAACCCGCACCCGCGCGCTTACGGCAACGTCGCCCGGTTCCTCGGCAAGTATGTGCGCGACGAGCAACTAATCCCGCTCGAAGCCGCGATACACCGCCTGACCACGCTGCCCGCCACTAACCTCAAGCTCGACCGCCGCGGCGCGCTCCAGCCCGGCTACTTCGCCGACCTCGTCGTGTTCGACCCCGCCACGATCCGGGATCAGGCCACCTTCGAGCAGCCGCAGCAGTATGCCACCGGCGTGCGCGATGTGTTCGTCAACGGCGTGCAGGTCCTCAAGAACGGCGAGCACACCGGCGCCAAGCCCGGCCAGGTCGTCCGCGGCCCCGGCTGGAAGAAAGCCCAGGTGTGAGCCAAATCAGGTTGCCGTTCGCGTTGGTCCGGACCGGGCTCCGTGGCAAGAAACTATTTGAAGATTGGCAATCTGCGTGCATCGTATGCGCCGGGAATGCGAATCTATGAAATGCCCAGCCTGTTTGAATGAACTAACCGAGCTGCGGGTTGGCAGCCTCGTTTTGGACGCCTGCCAGGGCGGGTGCGGCGGGATTTGGTTTGATGCCTTTGAACTGCAGAAGGCCGATGAAGAAAGTGAAGCTGTGGGAGAGCCCTTGCTGCACATCCAACGCGACCAGCGCCGAGTTGTGGACCCGTCCCGCAAGCGGGAATGCCCCCGCTGCGCCCGCATAAAACTCCACCGGCATTTCTTCAGCGCCAAACGCCGCGTTGAAGTGGACCAATGCCCCAACTGCGGCGGCTACTGGCTCGACGCCGGCGAGCTCGCCCTGATCCGAGCCGAGAAAAGTCAGGCCGCGGTTGTGGACAAAGCCGGGCAGGTCAACATTTCTCAGGCGGTCATTCGCTATCTTTACCGCTTGCGCGCCGAGGAACGAGAACCCTGACCCGGGTAGCCGCCGAGTTCCATTGCCTGGCGGTGCGGGCATAAAGCATTGCCCCGCCCCGCTGCCTCGCGTAAAACCTCCGCCGTGAAGAAACAACCTGCCCCCGCGCCCGAACCGGCTCTGTCGCGCGCCCTGCGCCGCTATCTGTATTTCACGGCCGCGACCACGGGCGCCGCGATCATGATCGTCGAAATTCTCGGCGCCAAGATGCTCTCGCCCTTCGTCGGCCTCTCACACTTCGTCTGGACGGCGCAGATTGCGGTCACACTGGTCGCGCTGGCCTGCGGCTATTATGTCGGCGGGCGGCTGGCCGACCGGTCGCAACGGCTGGCACGGCTTTACTGGGCCATCCTCGCCGCGGCCCTTTACCTTGCCCTGACGGTGCGCATCTGCGAGCCGGTCGCCTATTGGTGCCTCGACTTCAACCTCGCCGTCGGCTCCCTGCTCGCTTCGGCCATTCTCTTCTTCGTCCCGCTGGCCCTGTTGGCGATGACCGGGCCTTACCTCGTGCGGGTGATCACTTCGTCCGTGGCGGGCGTGGGAGGCAATGTCGGCCGGCTCACCGCCATCGGTACCCTGGGCAGCCTGGCCGGCACCTTGCTCATTGGTTATCTCCTGATCCCCCTCCTGCCCAACTCGCTCACGATGTACTTCACCGCGCTGGCGCTGATGCTGGTTTGCGCCGGCTACTTCCTCCTCGCGCGCCGCAATGGCCCGGCGGTCCTGGTTCTGCTCCTGGCGGTAGGGTCGGCCATCGGCGGGAAAAGCTACCTGGGCCCGACTCGCCATTACTCCTACGCCGTCGAGTTGTTCAGCGGCAATTCGCACTTCGGCCTGCTCCAGGTGCTGGACGCGCCCGACCACAGCTACCGGATGTACCTCAACGATAACCTCGTCCAAAACACCTATGACCCGAACCGCAAACTCAGCGTCTCCCTGTTCACCTACGCTCTGGCGGGGCTGGCGCGCGCCTACACCACCAACATTGCCGACGCCCTCTGCATTGGCCTGGGCGTCGGCATCGTGCCCATGGAGTTTGCCCGCCAGGGCGCGCGCGTGGATGTGGTCGAAATCAACCCCGCCGTCGTGCCCGTCGCCGTCCGCTTCTTCGACCTGCAAACCAACCAAATCCACCACCTGACCCTGGACGACGGACGCCATTTCCTCAACCGCTGCTCCAGGCAATACGACACCGTCATCCTCGACGCCTTCCTCGGCGACAGTTCCCCCTCGCACCTGTTCACGCGGCAAGCCTTCGCCTCCATCCGGCGCGTGCTGCGCCCTGGCGGCACGCTGGTCATCAACAGCTTTGGCAGCCTGCAAGACGACCGCGACTTCTTCGCCGCCTCCCTGGACCAGACTCTCAAGGCCGTTTTCCCGTCCGTGCGGGCCCATGTCAGCGACGATGGCGCCGTCTTCTTCGTCGCGTCCGACCGGCCTGAGCTGACTTTCATGCACGCGCCGGACCTGGCGAATGTCCATCCCTCAGTCCTCCACGACGTGGAAGCCATCTATGCCGCCGTGGCGCAGCCCTTGCCCGGCCACGGCCGCATCCTGACCGACGACTTCAACCCCGCCGAGTTCCATGACGCTCGCAACCGCGAAGACTTCCGCCGCCGTCTCGCCCTGGCAGCAAAGGAAATGTGACCACAAAAGCGCACAACCCGCCAACGAGGCCAAACGCCGGGCACTGCAGGAACGCTTGGAACGCGGGCACGGCCGGCATGTGGATGTTCTTAAGAACCGCTGGGGCTGGTAAGCTCGGTTTTTAGCGGCGAAAGCCCCAGGGCCAGACCGGGCAGTAACCCGCCCCGGGATAGGCATCGGGGCATCGGCTGCCCCCAGCCGTCGTGCGCCACCGGCAACAAGACCCTTTAGCCCTGACCGAGCAGCCTGGGTCCGGCCTCGGCCCCCCCCGCCCAGCACCCCTTGCACACCGGAGTAACCCGGGAGTGCCTAGCCAGTGGCTAGGCCATATGGCCTGACGAAAGGCCGCCAGCGCGGCTGCAGGAACTGGATGGCCCCGGCTGGCCAGTGTTTCTCAATTCTGAGAAACGCCCTTGGGGAAGCTGGGGCGAGCGTCCAGAGTCAAAAGCGCATGGATGAGAAGCAACCGAACCTACAGGGCGGGACCAATTGCAGATGTTGAGCGCGGCCAGATGTTGAGTTATCTGCGCATTACGAAGCGGGGGGTCGGGCTGGTCCTCAACTCCAGCACTCCCGCTTGGCGTGGGAACGCATTATCCTCTTAATCTGTGTGCATTTGTGTCCATCTGTGGTTAAATTCCCCCCATGCAAGATGATCGGAAAACACTCGACGACCGCAACAAGCTGACCGACCTGGAACGGTTGCGGCACTCCTGCGCCCATGTGATGGCCACGGCCATCCTGCGCCTATGGCCTGACGCCCAGTTTGCCGGCGGACCGGCGGTCGAGAACGGCTTTTACTACGACGTGGACCTCCAGCACCGCATCACGCCCGAGGATTTCCCGGCCATCGAGGCCGAGATGAAGAAGGAGATCAAGGCCAACTACCCCTTCGAGAAGGTCGTCGTCACCCGCGAGCAGGCGATCAAAGACTCCGAGAGCGGCCGGTTGGGCGGCCTGACCGAGCGGCCGGGCAACCCGAGCAAGTTCAAGCTCGGCAACCTGGCCGATATCCCCGAAGGCGAGCCCATCAGCTACTACAAGACCGGCGACTTCATTGACCTCTGCGCCGGCCCGCACGTGATGCGCACCGGCAACATCGGCGCCTACAAGCTCACCACCGTCGCCAGCGCCTACTACAAGGGCGACGAGAAGAACCCCCAGCTCCAGCGCATCTACGGCACCGCCTTCAAGAACAAGACCCAGCTCGAGGAGTATTTCAAGATGCTGGAAGAGGCCAAGCGCCGCGACCACCGCAAGATCGGCGCCGAGATGGGCCTCTACACCATTGACACCGATTACACCGGCCCCGGCCTGCCCCTCTGGCTGCCCAAAGGCACGGCGATTGTCGAAGAGCTGGAGAAGCTGGCCAAAGAAACCGAGTTTCAGGCCGGCTACGTCCGCGTCAAGACGCCGCATATCGCCAAGGAGAAGATGTATAAGACCTCCGGGCACTTGCCGTATTACGCCGAAAGCATGTTCCCGCCGATGGAATTACTCGAAGAAGAGGACCGCACAAGAAAGCGCGACTTGGAAGCGCAGGTTGAAACGCTCAAGAAGGCTGCCCCATACTATGACGAGGATAATCCACCGACTGCAGAGGACTTGGAAGATAGCCGGGAACACAGTAAGAGGATCTACGCGCTGATGGACCAGATTCACGCGCTCGGCACCCGGTACTACCTCAAAGCCATGAACTGCCCGCACCACCACCGCATCTTTGCGGCGGAG
>CAZHEW010000289.1:0-482 GCA_964531815.1 uncultured Verrucomicrobiota bacterium | reverse complement strand
AGCCGCGCAGCTACCGCGACCTGCCGTTGCGGCTGGCCGAATACGGCTGCTGCTACCGCTACGAGCAATCGGGCGAGCTGTTCGGCCTCATGCGCGTCCGTTCGATGAACATGAACGACTCGCACATCTACTGCACCGCCGAGCAGTTCGCGCAGGAGTTCAACGCCGTCAACGAGATGTACCTCAAGTACTTCAAGATCTTCGGCATTGAGAAATACCTCATGCGTTTCAGCACCCACGGCAAGGAGGGCTTGGGCAAGAAATACGTCAATGAGCCCGAGTTGTGGATTCAGACCGAGAACATGGTGCGCGATGTGCTCAAGAACTCCGGCATCAACTATGTCGAGGTGGCCAACGAAGCAGCCTTCTACGGGCCGAAGATTGACGTGCAGGTCTGGAGCGTGATTGGCCGCGAGTTCACGCTGGCGACCAACCAGGTGGACTTCGCCGTGCCGAAGCGCTTCGGCCTGGTCTATCGCGAC
>CAZHEW010000288.1:0-4893 GCA_964531815.1 uncultured Verrucomicrobiota bacterium | reverse complement strand
GTGGTCGCACTCGAAGCCAGCAGACTGTTCTGTGAGCTCAGCCCGCCGGAGTTGAGCGCGCTGCGGCGCCTCGCCCGGGAAGAATCGTTTCCCGCCGGGAAGGAGATTTTCCGGGAGGGTGACGGCGGGGACGGCCTTTACGTGGTGCGGGAGGGCCTGGTGGAGATCTCGGGTTCGGTGGATTCGGGCGCGCGCCTCGTTTTCTCGGAGGTTGGCCCGGGGGATGTATTCGGCGAAATGGCAGTGGTCGAGAACAAGCCGCGCTCGGCTTCGGCGGTGGCGAAGGTGAACACCGCGGTCTATTTCATTCCCCGCGACGGGTTGCTGGCGCTGGTGGAGCGCTCGCCGGCGCTGGCTCTGGCGTTATTGAGGGAGGTCAGCCAACGGCTGCGGGAGTTTAACCAGCAATACCTCCGTCAGGTGTTGCAGGCGGAGCGCCTGGCGGTCGTGGGCCGCTTCGCCCGATCCATCGTCCATGACCTGAAAAACCCGCTCAATATCATTGGCCTGACGGCCGAGGTGGCCGGCATGGAACGGTCCACGCTGGCAATGCGGCAGCAGGCCGCGGGGCATATCCGCCAACAGGTCGAGCGCATCAGCGATCTGATCAGCGAGATTCTCGACTTCACGCAGGGCTCGCACTCGGACTTTGTGCTGGCGCCGACCAGCTATGGCGCGTTCGTGACGCAGCTTCTGGCGGAACTCGGGCCGGAAGCCGCCTTGAAATCCGTGACGCTCGAGCTCGAGAATCCGCCGCCGCCGGTCGAACTGCTCCTGCACCCGAAGCGGTTGCGCCGGGTCTTCTACAACCTCGTGCACAACGGGACCGACGCCATGCCGGAGGGGGGCAAGATCATTTTTCGCTTTCAGGTCACCCCGGAGGAAGTGGTTACCGAGATGGAAGACGGCGGACGGGGCATCGCGCCGGAGATGGCCGGGCAGTTGTTCCAGGTGTTTGCGACGCATGGCAAGGTGCACGGCACCGGCCTGGGCCTTTTCATCTGCAAACGGATCATTGCCGACCACCACGGCTGGATTGCGGCGCGGAACCAGCCGGGGCGCGGCGCGGTGTTTTCGTTTGGTCTGCCCCGCTGCCAGCCGGGGTGATCGGCGGCATGAGTCGCATGCGTTGCACGCTTACCGGAGTTGCCGGCGGCCCTGGCCCGGATATTTTTCAACCCGCCGGACGCCGCGGGCGGGCGTGTGCCGCGGAGTCCCGGCAACCTGCGGGCCGGGCGGGCCGCGCTGCATAGCCGGGCAATGGGAGCGCACCGATGAATCGCATTCACCTGCTGTCGGAGCAAGTGGCCAATCAAATCGCCGCCGGCGAAGTGATCGAGCGCCCCGCCAGCGTGGTCAAAGAACTGGTCGAGAACGCCCTGGACGCGCAAGCCGCGCGGGTGGCGGTGGAGGTCCAGGCCGGCGGGCGCAGCCTGGTGCGCGTGGTGGATGACGGCTTGGGCATGAGCCGCGACGACGCCCTGCTCTGCCTGGAGCCGCACGCCACCAGCAAGATTCGGCGGGCCGAGGATCTCGCGGCCATTGCCACCCTGGGGTTCCGCGGCGAAGCCTTGCCCAGCATTGCCAGCGTAAGCCGGTTCACCCTCACCACGCGCGAGCGCGCCGGCGATTCGCCCGAGGGCACGCAAATCGTCGTCAACGGCGGCAGGATTCTGGAGGTCAAAGCCGCGGGCAGCGCGCCGGGCACAACGGTCGAGGTGCGGCAGCTTTTCTTCAATCTGCCGGCGCGGCGGAAGTTCCTGCGCGCCGAGGAAACGGAATCGGCCCACATCCAGCATTACCTGACCCTGGCGGCGCTGGCGCATCCCGAAGTGGCGTTCACCTTTCAGCGCGACGGGCGCGTGGTCTGGCAACTGCCTCCCGTCAGGACCGGCAACGCCGCCGGGGCGCGCCTGGCCGCCCTCCGGGAACGCTTGCGCGCGCTCTACGGCGGCGAGCGGGAACTGCTGACGGTGGATTACGCGGCCGAGCTTGAGCCGCCGGAAGAGCTGGAATCCGGCACTGCTCCTCCCGCGCGCCTCCCGCGCCCCCGCTCAATCCCCTTCCGCCTCTGGGGATTCATCGGCGCGCCGGGCGTTTCCCGCGCCACCCGGGAAGACCAGCACCTCTTTGTCAACCGGCGGCCGATCGAGAGTCGCGGGCTGAACTTCGCGCTGCTCGAAGGTTACCACACGGCGCTCATGAAAGGGCGCTACCCCGTCGCCTGCCTCTTCCTGGAAATTGACCCGGCGGTCGTGGACGTGAACATCCACCCCGCCAAACGCGAAGTGAAATTCCATCGGGAATTCGAGGTGCGGGGGCTGGTGGCGCAGGCAATCCGGCAGACCCTGCTGGCTTTCCACTCTGGCGCGCCCGAATCCGCCACGCCGAAAGCCGCGGCGCAAGGCGCGCCCACCCCGGGGTTCACACCCGCCGCGGGGCCGCCGGTCAAGGCCGCCGAGCAATCTGCGCTGCCCAATTTCCCCGCGGCACTGAAGCCCGCGCCGCTGCCGACGCCGGCGTCCCCCCCGCAGCAGCCCGCCCTGCGCATGGGCTTCGGCCCGGCGCCGCTCGCGCCGGCCCCGGCCGCTCCCCCCACGGCGCCGGAGCCTCCGGCAACTCCTGCAAGTCATGCGCCGCCGCCGCCGGCGCCGCCGGCGCCAGTTCCCCTGCTCAACGTTCCGCTGCGGCTGGTTGGTGTGATTGGCAGGCTCTATCTGGTGCTTGAATCGGACCGGGGCCTGGTGCTGCTGGACCAGCACGCGGCTCATGAGCGGATTCTGTTTGAGCAGATGCTCAGCCGCCTGGAACGGCAGGACCAGGCGCCTTCCCAACGGTTGCTGCTGCCCGGGACGGTGGAGTTGTCGGCGCGCGATGCCGTCTTCCTGCGGGAGCAGTTGCCGGCGCTCACGCGGCTGGGCGTGGGCCTGAGCGAATTCGGCGAGCGCACTTTTCTGCTCGATGCGCTGCCTCCCTTCGTGAAGGCGCCCGACGCGCGCCGGTTTGTGGTCGAGCTGGTGGATGAGTTGCGAGCGGCCGGGCGGGAACTCAACGCCCTGCGGCTCGGCGAACAGACCGTGGCCAAAACCGTCTGCCGCCATGCCGTGAAGGCCAACGACCCGCTCGCCGGGCGGGAATTGGAGAACCTGATCGAGGATTTGCGCCACTGCGCGATGCCTTACACCTGTCCGCACGGCCGGCCGACGCTCATCGAGATGAACTTCCGCGAACTGGAAAGGAAGTTCGGCCGGACGCAGTAGCGCGGCGCGGGGGCAAATGGGACGCGAGGGCTAGGCCGGTTGCCGGGGCGCAGGGGGGCTCCGAGCCGCGGCGCGGCGCGAGCCCCCGGAACCCCGCAGCCAGGTGACTCCGGCCGCCCCGCCGCTCCCGTCGCCCGGGCCGCTCCGGCGGCTCAGCTCGGATTGGCCGGCGGGGTTTCGGACGGCAGCGGCGAGACGGGCTGGACTTCCTCGATCTTGGCGTTCTGCTCGAGGAATTCGAGGACCTTCTCGCTCATGATCTGGTCATAGACCTCGATCAGGCCGTTGCGCTTCCGCAGGTCCTTGAGGAATTTGCCTGGCGGAATCTGGTAGAGCCTGGCCAGGTATTCAATGCGGTAGGCGATCTCCTTGTCGGAGACTTTTATGTCTTCCTTTTCCGCAATCTTCTGCATCAGGAACTGGAACTTGACCCGCTCTTTAGCGTTCCTGGTGGCGGCAGTGTATATCTGATCTTTCTGCTGCTCGATCACCTGCCGCGAAACGCCCCGCTTCGAGTTTTCCTGCACCAGGTCATAAACCACGTTGCGCGTTTCATGGGCGACCGCCGTTTCGGGCAAATCAAAAGTGACGCGGCCCATCAGGGCGTGGAGCAGCTCGTCGCGCATGGCCTTGTCCAGTTTGTACTTCAGCTCGTTCTCCAGGTCCCGGCGCACGCCTTCTTTGAGCTTCTCCAGGTTCTCCGCCCCGTAGCCTTTGGCCAGCTCCTCATCCAGCGGCGGGATGACTTTCGCTTTGACCTCGACCACGTCCACCTCGTAAACGCCCTTCTTGCCGGCGAGTTGGGGCGCCACGAAATCCGCCGGGAAGTCCACCGTGACCGTGCGGTGGTCGCCCGCTTTGGCGCCCATGAGCTGGTCGGCAAAGCCGGGAATGAAAGAACCGGGCTTGGCTTCCACCCAGAAGTTCTTCTGCTCGGTCAGCCCTTTGGCGACCGGCGCGATTTCCGTAATCGGCTTGCCGTCGCAGGTGCCCGCATAATTCACCACCACGATGTCGCCGGTCTCGGCCGGCCGTTCGATTTGATTGAACGTCACCCGCTGCTCCCGCAGCAGGTTGAGCGCCTGCTCGACGTCCGCCTCGGTGACGCGGCGCGCTTCACGCTTGACCGGCAAGCCCTTGTATTCGGGCAATTCGAACTCGGGCGCGGTCTCCACCGTGGCCGCGAACTGCAACGCCTGGCCGCGGCCGAACTGAATTTCTTCGATGTCGGGCTGGCCCAACACATCCAGCTTCTGCTCCTCGGCCGCTTTCTTGAACGACTCCGAGATGAGCTTTCGTTTCGTTTCTTCCGCGATGTCTTTTTCGTAGAGTCGCAGCACCATTTCGATCGGCGCTTTGCCGGGCCGAAATCCCGGCAGCCTGGCCTCGCGCCGAAAATCCTGGCCCACGGCGTCGAAGGCACTATCCACCTTCTCCGCCTCGACTTCCACCCGCATCAGCTTTTTGCACGGAGCTAAATTCTGCACTGTTACGTTCACAAGGAAACCCTTTCATTTGTCGCCGAGAAAGCCCTGCAAGCAGGATTTGTAGCGTGTTCGCCGCTCAGCGAGCCAGCCAATCTAGGCTAGCGCTCTCCGCGGGTCAAGCCCGGCGATGAGTCCAATTCCGCCAT
>CAZHEW010000287.1:0-4894 GCA_964531815.1 uncultured Verrucomicrobiota bacterium | reverse complement strand
TGGCTGCCTCACCCAGTCCAGCCCAGTTCGCCTCAGAGCGATTCTTGAATCCACCATGCACGGAGCGGGTATTCCGCTGAATCAAGGTTGCCACAGCGTCTGGTTTATGGTTCCCTCGCGAGCGTGAAATACCTGGATTTGCTTGCCAGCCTGGGGCTTATGGTGTCGCTTTCCGCCTTGGCCCAACCGAGCCAGGAGAAGTCAGCCAGGCGGGAGCCTTTGCCGTTGACCGGCCAGAGGACCGATGGTTATCGCGGCATTTGGTTCACGCTGGGTCAGCGCCTGCCTTACGGCGACAAGTATTCTGGCGGATTGGGCACCTACACAGCCAATCATGTGCCGATGGCGATCTACGCGCCGAAAGTGGAGAAGACGTTCTTTACCTACGGCGGCACGCTTCCAGGCCAACGACACCTGCTGATCATGGCCTCCTATTACGATCACCGGCGAAACGAAGTGCCGCGGCCGGTCATAGTGCATGACAAAGTAACGGTCAACGACCCGCATGACAACGGCAGCATTTGCCTGGATGAACGGGGGCACATCTGGATTTTCGTCAGCGGGCGGAGCCGGGCTCGGCCAGGGTTCAAGTATCGCAGCAAACAGGCATTTGATGTCAGTGAGTTCGAGCTGATGTCCACCGAGGAACTGACTTATCCGCAACCTTGGTCGCTCCCCGGCCAGGGCTTCTTGCACCTGTTCACGAAATACACTGCCGGACGCGAACTCTATTGGGAGACCAGCGCGGAGGGCGTCACGTGGAGCGAAGACCACAAGCTGGCCGGCCTCGAAGGCCATTACCAAACCAGCCGCGCGCTCGGCAACAAGGTGGCCACCTTTTTCAACCGGCATCCTGGCCATTCAGTGGACAAGCGCACTGATCTCTACTACCTGCAAACCACTGACTTCGGAAGAACCTGGACCGCCGCCGACGGCACGCCGGTGAGTGTTCCGTTGACAGAAACCGACAATGCGGCGCGGGTGGTTGATTACTCGGCACAAGGCAGGATGATGTACACGATGGACGTGAATTTCGACCGTCTGGGCAATCCCGTTCTTCTCTATAATGTCTGCGCTGATTTCAAACCCGGCCCCGAGGCTGGGCCGCGCGAATGGACAGTCGCACACTGGACCGGGACCCGCTGGGCGACCAACGTCGTTTGCCGATCCGAGCACAACTACGATGTTGGCAGCCTCTACATAAAGGGCAAGGAATGGATGGTCTATGGGCCCACGGAGCGCGGGCCGCAGCGTTGGGGAGCGGGCGGAGAGGTGGCCATCTGGACCAGCCACGACGAGGGGAGGACTTGGAAACGGAAGCGGCAGGTGACGGCCGGCAGCGAGTTCAATCACACCTACGTCCGGCGTCCGGTGGAGGCCATAGATCCGTTCTTCGCGTTCTGGGCTGACGGCAATCCGGACGAACTCAGCCCCTCACGGTTGTATTTCGGCGATTCGAAGGGCCGCTGTTGGCAGTTGCCCTATGACATGGCGGGCGAAACCGCCAGGCCGAGGGCCATGAAGTTCCCCGCCCGGCCTGTGGTCCGGCATTAGAACATCGCTCCGGTGCAATACCCGAGCTCTGGAGGAAGACCGGAGTGGCGTAAGACTCCTCGGGCAAGACGGCTGCATGCCAACGGCCGGAAGGTGAGGAAGACCGGGCTGTCCAGGACCCTGGCGGGGGCAGTCGCCGTTCTTGAATACAGACGGCATGATTCTGGCGGCGGGGTTAGCCGATAGCAGCGGCCGGATGGCAAATGGCAGGTGAAGCGCTCTGCATACGCGCTGCGCCTTCGAGCGGGGAAATGTCAGGGCATGCAACTCCTCTCTTGAATACCGGATCGCACGGGAGCACATTGTTGTTTAGTTGAATACAGGTTTACATGAACCTGCTTACTGACTAGCCAGCAAGGTTTGATTATGAAGAATGACATCTCCAGACGTGAGTTCATCAAGCGCGGCTCGGTTGCGGGCGGCACCGCGGTTTTAGCCGCCGGCACGGCAGGGTCGCTGCTCGCCCAGGCAGCGGGCACGGACGCTTCAACCCCAGCCGCTCTCGGCGCCGCCAAGGCACACGCCAAAAGATGGCCCGCGTGGCCGGCGTGGGACCCCGCCGACGATGGGAAGGTAACCCAGGTGCTGCACGGCAGCACGTGGCACCGGGGCAGGCTGGTGAAGGAATTCGAGGAGAAATGGGCGGCTCTGATGGGCTCCAAGCATTGCCTGGCCGTAGTGAACGGCACCAACGCCCTCAGCGCGTCGTTCATGGTGATGGACCTCAACCCCGGCGACGAAGTGATCTGCGCCCCATACACATTCAGCGCCAGCATGCTGGGCGTGCTTTACAAAAGCGCGATGCCTGTCTGGGCAGATATTGATCCTCTTACCTACCAAATGGATCCCGCCAAGGTGGAAGCCAAGATCACGCCGCGAACCAAAGCGCTGCTCCCGGTGCACATCTGTGGTTACGCGAGCGACATGCCGCGGCTCATGGAGATCGCGCGCAAGCACAACCTGAAAGTCGTCGAGGATGTATGCCAGGCGCACATGGGCAACATCAATGGCAAGAACCTCGGCACCTTCGGCGCGACGGGCTGCTTCAGCTTTCAGACCTCGAAAGTGATGCCCCTCGGCGAGGGCGGTGCGATCATCACCGATGACTCCGAGCTATACGACAAGCTCTACTCCTACCACAACTACGGTTACAAAACCAATATCGCCCCGGGCTCCTACGACAACATCGCCGCGTTCAGGCTGGGCAACAAAATCCGCATGGCCGAATACCAGGCGGCGATCGGCCTTTGCCAACTTCCAAAGCTTGAGGAACAAATCCGCATCCGCAACGAGAACGCAGCTTACCTCACGCCGAAACTGGCCGCCATTCCCG
Organism: uncultured Verrucomicrobiota bacterium; assembly: GCA_964531815.1. Lineage (GTDB taxonomy): Bacteria > Verrucomicrobiota > Verrucomicrobiia > Limisphaerales > UBA8199 > UBA8199. The sequence continues at coordinate 2,007 of CAZHEW010000287.1, read as the reverse complement.
GAATCACACCGGTCAAGACTTACCCGGGCGTGACCCGGCTGTCGTATTACATGTATCCGTTCATCTACGACGGCGCCAAATTCGACGGCTTGTCACGGGCGGATTTCGTGAAGGCGCTGTCGGCAGAAGGTATTCCTGCCAGCCCCGGCTATCCGAAATACCCGATCTACACGCAGGAGTTCATACACGAGATGTTCAAGACGGAGATTTACCGGAAGTTCTACACCAGCGAGCAATTGGACTGGGAAGCTTACAAGCAACGCAACCATTGCCCGGGCCTGATGCAGACCTTCGACACCTCCGTGTGGCTTAGCACCACAGGCATGCTCCTTGGAAGCAAAGCTGACATGGACGATGTGGTCCGCGCCATCGAGAAGATCCAGAAGCACGCTTCGAAACTGAAGAAGGCATAGGCGGCGTTGTTGGCCGTCAAAGCAAGCAAAAGCGCAGGGTGGGGGATGGCTTTCGTACCCGCCTTTATGAGTCGGGTGTGGCCTCATACCGCGGCTGTGCGTGAGCCCGCACAGCGGACAAGGATCATTCCCGAAGCAAACCTGCCGCCGCATCCACCAACAACCGCCCGCACTCATCGGCACCCAGGCTTCGCCCCCCCATCTCGTAACCGCCGCGGGCTCTTTCGCCCGGCATGCCCACATATTGCACGCCGTAGCCGTTCGAGTACCCGAGAACGATCGTGTGCGGGAGTGCAGACTGATCCAGAATCGCTGTGGAAAGCGCGCTCAGCGGTTCGCCCGGCAGTGACACGATCGCAAGTTCGCCGCATCTCAAAGCCTGCACTTCGCAGGACAGGTGCTCGCACCCGAGTTCGGCACGGATGCTCTCCTTAACCGGCGCCTTGACAATCGTGCTCGCCACCTGAAAGCCGTTCGTTACGGGCAGAGGATGGGTCACACGCGCCGCCTTTAAAGCGCGCTCGATAATCGTTTTCGATATCGCATCACGAGCATCCAGGCCACGCCGGATGGGATTAATGTCACCCGCGCACCCCTGCAGGAAGATGGACTCGCCGCCAAGTTCCTTGGCGAGCGCGGACGAAACCGGCCCGTGCCAGTCGCCACACACACCGTCGTATTTCGGGTAGGCGACCACGGCATGGCATGCGGTGTGATAAAGCGACGCCACCGTGCCACCCTGCTCATCCCGCAGGAGCAGCAGCGTTAGCGTGGGATCCACCTTTCCATACCGCAGCCCCGAAGCCATCGCATACGGGTCCGTGGAACTCGTGAGGGATTGCACAGTCCCGTCCGGTTTGATGGGGCGGCGATTGAACATCACATCGCCGATATACGCTCGGCTGATCGAGAGCGTTGCAGGTCTTAGCCTCCCCGCTGCGTCCGCGACCGCCCGGGCTGTGGCCTCGATGAGTTTGTCTGCCCACGCGAGGTATGCCGGGTCGGTCAAAAACGAATTCAACACCTTCCGTTCTGCAAGGGTCAAAGGCGTGCCCAGAATCGGCGACCAAGGCGCGGAATGGTTATGAGTTGCGGTGATCATGACGTCGCTCTTCGCAATTCCAGTCATCTTGTGGATGGCTTCGCGCGCTTTGGCGACGGCGCCTTCCATCGGATAGAGAAGTTCCCAGCTTACGATCGCAAAGCGTTTGCCTGAGTGCTCAAGGACCACCGCCCGGGTGTATATGGGTTCCAGAATTTCTCCGTAGGGTTTATGCGTGATCCAATTGCTGAGGTTGGTGCCGGGAGTAATATCCGCTCGCGCGGCGCCCGCGCTCAAGCCCGGCGCCCCATAGGCCGGCTGTTCCCCAATGAACCAGGTCAGGACACCTAAAACCAGAATGCAGCCAATTACGTCGCGATCGCTCATACACGGCTACATTACAAGCAACTTACCCCCTCGCCTGCAACCAAACTGATGGGAGATCGCTTTTCGGTGCGCCCGCATCTGCCCGGCGCTTCGCGGGTGAGTGTTTATTTTCAGAGCAGCAGCGCGCAGTTCTGCTGGTAGAGAGGGGGGGCGGCTGCGCGACTG
>CAZHEW010000286.1:0-4904 GCA_964531815.1 uncultured Verrucomicrobiota bacterium | reverse complement strand
TGTCACCCATCGCCGACCCAAACTGTGAAAACCCCTTCATGCATACGCGCTGCCGCGCTCGGGGTTTCAGCATTTGGCCATTGACCCTCGCGCGGGGGTGTGCTCAGATGAGAGACGCTGAAACGGGTCTACTCAGAAGATGGCTAGAGTCTTGCCAAGAAAAGGGAACGGGTCGCGTCCAGTGCAGGCGTCGAAGTACGACGCGCAGAACAGGGTGCTGGCGAAGACCTATGGCGCGCTGGCGGACTTGCGCCGCGAGCTGGGCGAATCGAGCGCGGTCGTCGCCGGGCGGGAGGAGTTGCTGCGGAACTTCGGCGCGTGCGCGGATTCACAGCGGGCGTGGCTGCTGCTGGAAGATTATTTCGAGAAGCTTTCCCTTTCGCGCAAGGATTTCCCGGGTTCAGACTGGTGGCCAAGGCTGCTGGCGGCGCAGGGGCCGGGGCGGCTGGAGGAGCTGGCGTTTTTGTTTCTGCGCGCGCAACGTCCGGTGCCGACGGAGCTGAGCGCCTACGCCAACCTCGATCGCTTTGCCCGGGCGGAGCAGGCGGCGCAGGAACGGCGGCTTGTGCGTCTCCTGGAGGCCTGGCTTTCCCCGGAGCAACCGTCGCATTTGGACTCGCCGCGGGCTTTTGTGCGGGCCGTTTGCCACCCGCAGCCCGACCCTGAGCGGCCCGCGTGCTGCCGCCTGGCGGTGGAGCTTCACCTGGTGCGCCCGCGCACGGGGGAGAAGGTCCGAAGGCTGAGCGAGGTGGTGGAGCTGACGACGCGGGCCGCGCAGGAGCAGGAGTTGTTTCCGCCCGGCGATTGGGAATTCATCCGGTGGCTGGCCGAGACGCACCGCAGCCGCCACAACGGCGAGGAGCTCCTGGTGCTGTCGGGCCTCGAGCTGCTGCACTGGCTGGCGCGCTGGGGCCACACGGCCCGGCTCGAACTGGCCGCAGGCAAGGAACCGCCGCAGACGCTGGAGTTCCAGGGCGCCGTCGCCGAGCTGACGCCGCACCCGGAGAACGGCGATCAGGGATTGGTTTTAACTCACCGGCTGACGGTGCCGGGCGGGAGAGTCTATCCGTTGAGCGAGGTGCGATTCTTTAACCGCCACCCGCCGCTGGCGCTGGCGGGCAGAACCTTCTACCTGCTGCGCAACGCGCCGCCGCCGCAGGTGTTCGAGCTTTGGGCAAGCCAGCCGGCGGTGCCGATGGGGAAATTGAGCCATCGCCTGCTGATGCACCTGCGCAAGACCCAGTCCAACCACGGCGTGGACTGGGAGCAACTCTGCATCAGCCACGCGGCCAAGCCGCAGTTCATCTTCGAGCTGCTCGCCGAGACGGTGCGCCTGCGGTTGCTGGCCCGGAGCGAGCGCGACCAGAGCCTCTGGCTTTGGAACGGCCATGAATGGAAGTTGCACGAGCCGAATCCGCCGCGCCCGGACGGGACCAGGCCGGAGATCCTGGACGATGCGCGGCTGGAGCCCGCCACGCAGTGGCTGCGGCGGCTGGATTGGTTCACGCCCGAGCCCGGCCTGTGGGTCGGCGACGCCAATGAGGCCTTCCTCGGCTTGCTTGCCCGGGCCTGGGCTGACCGGCCGGCGGAGGCCGAATACCTGGGCAATCCCGGCTTCTCCCGCCTGTTCCTCGCGCCGCGCCAACTGCGTCCGCGGCTCGTGGTGAAGGGCAGCGGCATTGATTGGCTGGAGGTCTCCGCCGAGTGGGAGCAGGAGGGGCTCAAGCTCACCGCCGCCGACTTGCAGCGGCTCCAGACGGCTGCCGAGCGCTTTGTCAAACTGCCCGACTCCGGCTGGGTCGAGCTGGATGCGAGCGCGGTGCAATCGGCGCACGAGGCGATGGCCGACCTGGGCGTGGACGGGTTGATGCCGGTGGCCCAGCGCATCGGCCTGGAGCAGGCGGCGCATTGGGATGAGGCGGGCTTGCGGCGTTTCGGCGACTCCGCCCAGGCCCGGGCGTTGAGGGAGCGGCTCAAGCACTTCGAGGGCCTGCCCGCGGTGGCCCTGCCCGCCTCGGTCCGGGCGGAGATGCGGCCGTATCAGAAAGAGGGGTTTGACTTCCTCTGCCATCTGACCCGGCTCCGGCTGGGCGGCATTCTCGCGGACGACATGGGCCTGGGCAAGACCCTGCAAACACTGGCGTGGCTGGCGTGGCTCAAGGACCAGCACCGGAAGGATCCGCAGCCGGCGCTCGTGATCTGCCCGGCCTCGGTGCTGCACAACTGGCGGCGCGAGTCGGAACGTTTCACGCCGCAGCTCAAGGTGCTGGTGCTCGAGAGCGGCGCCGCCCGCCACAACTTGCGCAAGCAGGTTCCCCAATACGATCTCATCGTCACCAACTACGCCCTGCTGCGGCGCGACCTCGAGGAGCTGCAGAAGTTCGCCTTCCGCGCCATCGTTCTGGATGAGGCGCAGTTCATCAAGAACCCGGAGGCGCAGGTAACCCATTCGGTCAAGCAGCTCAAGGCCGAGCATCGCCTGGCGCTGACCGGCACGCCGCTGGAGAATCGCCTGCTCGACCTGTGGAGCATCGTGGATTTCATCCAGCCGGGCTACCTCGGCAACCAGGCCCGCTTCTCGGAGACCTACGAGCCGCGGGGCGAGGATGCCGAATCGGCGCAGCGCATTGCCCGGCGCCGGCTGTCTGCCAAGCTGCGTCCGCTGCTGCTGCGCCGGCTTAAGAAGCACGTGGCGAAGGACCTGCCCGAGCGCATCGAGCAGCGCCGCGACTGCCAGCTCGGCGACGAGCAGCGCAAGCTCTACCTGGCCGAACTGCGCCGCAGCCGCGAGCAGGTCATGAAGACCGTGGCCGAGAAGGGCCTGAACAAGAGCAAGCTCCACGTGCTGGCCGCCCTCACCCGCCTGCGCCAGATTTGCTGCCACCCGAAGCTGGTCGGCAATGACACGGCCTCCGGCAAGACCGAGACCCTGTTCGAGCTGCTCGACGCGCTCGTTGCCGAAGGCCAGAAGGTGCTGCTGTTCAGCCAGTTTGTGCAGATGCTCCAGTTGCTCGAAGCGGAATGCCGCCAGCGCCAGATTCGCACGCACATCCTCACCGGCCAGACCAAAGACCGGCAGGCGGTCGTTGGCGCGTTTCAGGACGACCCCAACCCGGCGGTGTTCCTGCTCAGCCTTCGCGCCGCGGGCACCGGCCTGAACCTGACGACCGCGAGCTACGTTGTGCTCTACGATCCGTGGTGGAACCCGGCAGTGGAGGCGCAAGCCATTGACCGCTCGCACCGCATCGGCCAGACCCAGACCGTCAACGCCTACCGCCTGATCTCGCCTGGCACGGTCGAGGAGAAGATTTGGGAGCTCCAACAGAGCAAGGCCCAGACCATCGCCGACGTGCTGGGCGAGGAAGGCTTTGCCCGCAGCCTCTCCAAGACGGACCTGGAATACCTCTTCGCCGAGGATTGAACACTGGGACCTCAGGAAGGGTTGGGAGCGACACCTGTTTGGGGCGGCGTGTCTGTCCCGGCCGATCTCCTTCGCATCCACGCTGCGAGCCCGGCCATGGCGGCTCCGGCCACCGAGGCAAATAACATTCCTCCCACCAGTCCAAGCGCAATGTTCAGCGGCCGGTTGGGCCGCGAGGGCCTCAAGCCCGGAACGCCCTTGCCCACAAACTCAACCGGGCTGAGCGGCCGGTATTCGCGATAGCTGTGCGCGATGGCATTCGCCAGCGCCGCCGCTTCATTGCGGTCCTCGCTGAAGGCGCGGATTTCGATCAGGCTGGTGCCACGCACGGGGCGGAGTTCGATTCTTTCCTTGAGAAGCGCGAGCGTTGCTGAGGTAGTGAGGCGGTCACCTTTGGCGCACTTCCTGCCCCACGCCTGGTTCAAGTCGAGGTCATCTATCACCTTGCTCAGGACCGTTTCGGACTCGATGGCCTCAAATTCGGCTTGGCCGGCACGATTACCCAAATCCAAGTCAACCTTGATGCGGGCAGTGCTGGCATAAATGTCCGGCAAGAGAAACGTGACGAGCGTGCTCGTGCCAACCACGAGCAGAAAAACGACGACAAACACCGCGGAGAAGACGGACCGCGGCGCCGATCTCAGGAGCAACAGCGAGCCTATTCTATCGAGCATAGTCTTCCTTTCTTTGAGAATTGAGAGGTGTTCCAGCACTGACGTTTTCACCAAATCCGGCAGGACCCGCAACCAGAGCCGGGCCAGGCTCCAGCCGCGTCCTGCGCGCCAGGAGTCGCGACACTGGTCGCAAAAGAGTTGGGCCATGGGCGGGCCGTATTCGCGGCGGTAAGCCTGCGGGTAGGCGGCCAGCAGCCGCTGAAACAGCCTCCCGGAGAGAGCTACGGCTTTGCCGTCCGGTTCTGTGGGGATGTGTCTCATGCGAGCCCTCCCACCCGCGCCGCCCGGATGGGCTTGCCCAGGAGCCGTTTGCGGCGCGCGAGCTCCGCCAGCTCCGCGTAACGCCGCGCTTCGGCCTTGACCGCCCGCTGACCAGCCGCCGTCAGGCGGTAATAGCGACGGCGCTCATCGTCCATTTCCGGGTCGGGGCGCTCATCCGACTCCTCGATCATCCGGGCCTCCAGCAAGCGCCGGATGGTGCCATACAAAGTGCCCGGCCCCATCTTCATCCGGCCGTCCGTGCTCTCCGCCACTTCCTGCATGATGGCGTAGCCGTGGCGTTCGCCGCCCGTCAACGCCAGCAGCACGTGGAACACCGCCGGGGTCAGCGGCGGCATTTCCCCAGGGTCAGTCTTATTCTTCGCCATAACAATATACTACGGTCACAGATGTATCCGACGTGGATACATTGCCACCCCCGAACTACCCTGTCAACAGGTGTTTGTTAACTCGACCTCCGAACCCGCTAATGAGGGAAGAGCTGATGCGCAAAGTGCTTCAAAAGGAGGAATTGCCTTCGCTCCCCAGCT
>CAZHEW010000285.1:0-4923 GCA_964531815.1 uncultured Verrucomicrobiota bacterium | reverse complement strand
GAGGATAAGTCTTGCCGGGACAATTGCCTGATCTGGACAGTTGCCGGGCCGGCGGGGTTGACGTTTGACCGGGGCGTTGGGTTAAGATGGAGAGAATGCGACGATTTGTAATTTGCCGGCTAACCTGCGTCTTGAGCGCGGCGCTCACTGTCTTGCTGATCGGATGCGCGCGCGACCTGGGACAGGCCCCGGCTTTGCCGGCAGCGCCGCAACATGTCGGACGTGTGGGAACCAACCTCTACCAAACCCCCACGGGCCAGCTATTGACCCCCGCGGGCCGCCAGATTGAGTTGCCGGGAATGCGTCCGCAGGCGCTCGCGTTAGGTCCCAATGGCAACGTGCTGGCGACCGGGGGCAAGAACCACACCCTGGTGCTCATTGATCCGGCAGACGGCCGCATCCTGCAGACGGTGCCGCTCTCCGCCGGCAAAGCCAAGGACAGCTCCGAGACCATCACCGGCCAGACCAGTTTCACCGGGCTGGTCTTCTCCCCGGATAGCCGGCGGGTTTACCTCTCGACCACTGGCGGGACTGTTTGGGTGTTTCCGATTGATCCCCTGGGCCGGGCAGGCCAGCCAGAGTTGTTTGCCGTCCCCAATGCCAATGTCCCGCATCAGAAACATGAGATTCCGACCGGGCTCGCCGTTGCGGCGGACGGCAAGCGGCTGTATGTCGCAGGCAACCTGGGCAACCGGCTCCATGAGCTGGATGCCGAGTCCGGAAAGGTTCTGCGCTCGTGGGACACGGGGGCGGCACCGTTCGACGTCGTGTTGGCGGGTGGCAAGGCCTACGTCAGCAACCTGGGTGGGCGCCGCCCCGGGAGCGGCGATCTGGCCGCCCCGGCCGGGAAGGGCACGACCGTCCGGGTGGACCCGGTCCGGCACATTGCCAGCGAAGGCTCAGTGACGGTGATTGATCTGGCTGCGGGAGAGGTGAAGACTGAAATCCTGGTCGGGCTGCACGCATCCGCGCTGGCGGTTTCCCCGGACGGCAAATACGTGGTGGTCGCCAACAGCGGCAGCGACACGCTCAGCGTGATTGACACCGGCACGGATCGGATCGTCGAGAAGGTGTGGGCGCGCCAGACCCCGGCCGACCTGTTCGGCGCGCAGCCCAACGCGCTCGCCTTTGACCGCACCGGGCGACGCCTTTATGTGTGCAACGGCACTCAGAACGCGGTGGCGGCCATTGAGTTCAAGCCCGAGGCCAACGCCTCGCGAATACTGGGGCTGATCCCGGCGGGCTGGTTCCCCGGTGCGATTCAGTATGACGCGGGCCGCAAGACGCTTTGCGTGGCCAACATGAAAGGCCTCGGCGCCACCAAGGTCTTCGAGCCGCACGAGGCGGTGAAGCTCAATACCAAGGATTTCTTCGGCACCGTGTCCCTGATTCCGGTGCCAACGAAGCAGGCCTTGTCGGCTCTCACCAAGCGCGCGTTGCGGAACATGCATTACCCGAAGCTGGCGGAGGCGCGGCGGCCGGCCCGGTCCGGCCAGCCGCCCCGGCCCGTGCCCGAGCGGGTGGGCGAGCCGAGCGTGTTCAAGCACGTGATCTACATCATCAAGGAGAACCGCTCCTACGATCAGCTCCTGGGCGACATGGCGGAGGGCAACGGGGATCCCGCCCTGTGCATCTTCGGCGAGACCTACACCCCCAACCAGCACAAGCTCGCGCGCGAATTTGTCCTGCTCGACAACACGTATTGCGCCGGCGTCCAAAGCGCGGACGGACACCAATGGACCGACAGCGCGATTGCCAACGAGTATATGGAGCGCCAGATCACCTCCGACACCCCGCGCAGTTACCCGGGGGGCAAGACCGAGGACGGCGCCGACGCGCTGGCGTGGGCCTCCTCCGGATTCATCTGGGACAACGCCCTGGCGCACGGGAAGACCTTCCGCAACTACGGCGAGTGGATGCTTTCCGAGGCCGACTGGCAGGACCGCAAGCGCAAGGATGCGGTCACCTGGCTGGATTTCTGGCGGGAGTTCCAAACCGGGGCCGGGGCCCTGCAGCTTCGGAGCCGGCCCGCGATCGAATCTCTGCGGCCGCACAGCAACACCAACACCGTCGGCTGGAACTTGAAGGTGCCGGATGTGATGCGCGCCGCGGAGTTCATTCGGGAACTGCGTGAATTCGAGGCCCGGGGTTGGTTTCCCGACCTGGTGATTCTCTTTCTGCCCAATGACCACACTGCCGGCACGCGCAGCCGGTATCCCACGCCGGGCGCGCAGGTGGCCGACAACGACTTGGCGCTGGGCCTGGTCCTGGAGGCCGTCAGCCACAGCCGGTTCTGGCCGGAGACCTGCGTTTTCGCGATCGAGGACGATCCGCAGAATGGCTGGGATCATGTGAGCGGTTATCGCACCGCCTGCTACGTCGCCAGTCCTTACACCAAGCGCCGGCAGACCATCAGCACGCAATACAACCAGACCAGTCTCATGCGGACGATGGAGCTGATTCTGGGCTTGCCACCGATGAACCACCTGGACGCCACGGCCACGCCGATGACCGACTGTTTCACCGAGCGAGCGGACCTCACCCCGTTCACGAGCGTCCCGAACCGGGTGCGGCTCGATCAATTGAATCCCGAGCCCGGGCAGGTTTCCAACCCGGTGTTGCGTCACGACGCCCTCACCTCCAGTGGCCTGCCGTTTGAGGAAGTGGACCGTTGTCCGGAGGATGTTTTCAACCGCATTCTCTGGCGGGCTATGAAGGGGCCGGACGCGCCTTATCCCGATTGGGCGGTCAAGCCCGTTAAGGACAAAGATTGAATGCTCTTCGGCACACGGCAGCCCGGCCACGGTGGTTCTCGCATTCTGGCAACCCGTTGCGCCAGTGTCCTCATCCGGTCATGACAGTTTCCGCCCCGCCGAGTCTAATCCCCCGCTCATGAAGCAACGAATCTTTCCAGGGCCTTCGGGTGGCTTCACTCTTATCGAGTTGTTGGTCGTCATCGCGATCATTGCCATTCTCGCGGCACTGCTCTTGCCCGCATTGAGCAAGGCGAAGCAAGCCTCCCAGCGCTCGGCCTGCCTGTCCAACCTCCACCAGGTCGCCCTGGCCACCACCATGTACCTTGCGGACCACGGGCAAAAGATGCCCAATGTGCCCGACTCTGACCTGCAGCTCACCCCTCCGGTGGACTCCAGCGGCAAGCGCTATAACTCGATGGGTTCGTTCATGCCCCTGCTGCACGCCCACGCTCCGAACGTGCGCATGTGGCTCAGCCCGCCGGTGCCCGTCGCGGTCACTAACGAATGGCAAAGCCACTTCCTCAGCCCGTGGCGCGAGCAGGGCACCAACGCCCCACATCGCGGGTGGGCCAACTACATCAGCGACAAGCTGGCCGAACCCAATCCTGCCGCCGCCCGTTACCTCCGCGGACGTACACCCGAGAGTGTTGCTCTCGCCCGGAAAGCCAGCGTCTCGGATGAGGAGTGGTTGATGAGTCCTTTCTTTGAGAAACCCTGGTGGGCGGGCTTTAGGGACCAATGGAGCGTCGGTTCGAGCGCGCCGCCGCCGGGCGGTTGGTCGGCCCATAACGGCGGCCGCAACCAGGTCTATCTGGACATGCACGCCAGTTGGGTGCGCAGGAATATTGACCGCTGAACTCGCGGCCGCAGTCACTGAGGGATTCCTCCGACCAGCTTTGGAAGCCTGAGTATCAGCCCCCCTGCCTTGAGAGGCACCCTTGGAAGGTACCTTCTCACCCCCCTTGCTGTGCTGTGGTCCCGTTGCGTGATCAGAAGTCATGCATGGGCAGCGGCCGGCCACATCGCGGCAGGCTGGGGACGTAAGCCTGCGGGTGCAGGTGGCCGCTCGCCAACCCTCCGACCGGCCATCCTCTGGCCGGTAGGTTGCCGCTCCGCACGGCTAACCCAATTCGTTATGGCCAACAAGTCATTCCCTGCCGACCTAACCAGTGCTGTTGGTGACATTGTCTATCAGCGGAGCTGGCAGGGCACCAGCATCCGTCAGCGGGTGCAGCCCCTGAACCCCCAAATCAATCGCCAGGTGGGCGGCAGCAATCCTTTACTGGTGAGCGGCTGGGGGCGGGCGGAGAGGGCTGGGGGCCGGCGCGGGCTCCACCGCGTGTTCGCCGGGATGCAATTCGTCGTGATCGGAGGCGCACTCCAAATGGGTCGTCACGTAGGCGTGTGGCGTCAGTGATTCCTCGATAAGTTGTTCGATGCGCGTCGCCTCGCGGTGCGCGTGGGTCAACGACGTATCGGCTGGGAATACAAGGTGGACGACAACCCGGTGCGCATCGCCCAGATTGCGATGCCGCAGGTCGTGGTAGGCCAGACCGCGCTGCTCGCACTCGCGGGTGAGAATTTCGATTACTTTCTTCTGCGTGTCCGGGTCGGCTTTGTCCATCAGGCCGGCGAGGGAGGACCTCATCAGGCCGATGCCCGACAGGAGGATGTTGCACGCCATGAGGATGCCGCATATCGGGTCGAAGGGCAGCCAGTTGGTGACCAGCACCAGGCCCAACCCGATGAGCACCCCCAGGCTCGTCCAGCAATCCGTCAGCACATGCTTGCCGTTGGCCTGGAGGATGATTGAGTTCTTGCGCCGGCCCACCCAGAGGAGATAAGCGCCCAGGGCCCCGTTAATGGCCCCGGCCCCCGCGGTGAGCACCACACCGAAACCGAGATTCTCCAGCCTGGGGCCGACCAGCCATTTGTGGACGGATTCGTAAATAATGTAGAGGGCGGCGAGCATGATCATCGCGCCTTCGAAGCCGGCCGAGAAGTAGGAGATCTTGGCGTGGCCGTAAAGATGCGATTCATCCGCGGGTTTGTATGAGAGTTTGAGGCTGTAGCCGGCGAAGATGACCGCGGCCACATGCACCACCGATTCGGCGGCGTCGCTCAAGATGGCCGCCGACCCGGTCAGCAGATAGGCGCCGATCTTCAT
>CAZHEW010000284.1:3532-4955 GCA_964531815.1 uncultured Verrucomicrobiota bacterium | reverse complement strand
AGCTGGCCAACGCGCTCTGGCTTTACCAGCGGCTCAAGGTCACGCTCCAGCCCGAGGGCGCGGAGAACTTCGCGCAGGAGCTGGCGGACTTCCAGCAGAACCTCGGCCCGGCCCAGGCCGCGGCGAGGGCCAGCGAGAACAGCCAGGACTTCGACCGGCAAGCCCTCCAACGCATCGCCCAACCGCTGCAACAGTTCCAGATGATGGCCCGGCTCGGCTACGTGCTGACCGTGCCGCCGCTGGACCCGGTCAAGGCGCGCGACGATTGGCAGACCCTCGGCGCCAGCCTGCTGGATTTCGGCCGCGGCGGCCAGTTGCATCCCGCCGCGACCAATTTCGCCGCGATGGCCACGGCGTATCGCCAGCAGCAGCCGGAAGCCTTCAATCGCGCGGTAGCCAGTTACCGGCAATGGCTCACGCCCGGATTCGAGCGGGAGCTCAGGAAGGGCCGGGCGGAGTTCTACTTCAACAACGTCAAGCCGTTCCTGCACGCGATGATCATCTACATCTTCGCCTTCGTGCTGGCTTGGGGGGCGCTTCTGACCTTTGCCCTGGCGCCCAATCTGTCCGAATCGCTTCGCCGTTCGGCGTTCTACCTGGTCCTGCTGGCTGGCCTCGTGCACACGTTCGGGCTGGTCTTTCGCATGGCGCTGGAAGGCCGCCCGCCGGTGACCAACCTCTACTCCTCCGCGGTCTTCATTGGCTGGGGCGCGATGGTACTGGGGTTGCTCCTGGAGCGGACTTGCCGGGTCGGCATCGGCAGCGTGGTCGCCTCGCTGGCCGGCTTCGTGACGCTCACCATCGCCCACAACCTGGCGCTGGGCGGCGACACGATGGAGATGCTGCGGGCGGTGCTGGATACCAATTTCTGGCTGGCGACGCACGTCATCACCATCACCCTGGGCTACGCCGCTGGATTCGCGGCCGGCTTGCTGGCGATTCTCTACATCCTCCTCGGAGTCTTCACGCCACTGCTCTCCCAATCGGTCGGCTCGGATGGAGTGGGAGCGCCGACATTCCTGTCGGCATCGGGTGACCAGGGCACGAAGCCGACAGGAATGTCGGCGCTCCAATCGCCAGTCGCCAATGGCAAATCGCAAACCACCCTGGGGCAGGCTCTGGGGACAATGGTCTATGGCATCGTCTGTTTCGCCACGCTCTTCAGCTTCCTCGGCACGGTGCTGGGCGGCATCTGGGCCGACCAATCCTGGGGCCGGTTCTGGGGCTGGGACCCGAAAGAGAACGGCGCCCTGCTCGTCGTGCTCTGGAACGCGATCATCCTGCATGCCCGCTGGGGCAACCTGCTGCGCGACCGGGGCATCATGAACCTGGCGATCTTCGGCAATATCGTGACGAGCTTCTCGTGGTTCGGCGTGAACATGCTCGGCCAGGGATTGCACTCTTACGGATTCATGGATGCGGC
>CAZHEW010000284.1:1987-3432 GCA_964531815.1 uncultured Verrucomicrobiota bacterium | reverse complement strand
GGGACGCTCTACGCGGTGAATCGGTTCCTGCAAGGGCAGTGCGGCGCGCGCTGGTGGACGCCATGGGCTGCGGACATGCCCAATCGCCGGAGTCTGCGGGTGCCGGACCTGGACGTGCGCTGGCAGCCGCCATTTGAGTATCGCGAGCCGTTTTGGTATGCGGGCTTCGAGCCGCAGTGGAAGGTGCGCAATGGAGCGAACGGCGAGCACCACCAGATCTCCGCGGCGCTGGGCGGGTGCATCAAGTACAAGGGATTCTGCCACACGTTCTACCCGCTGGTGCCGCCCGACCAGCACTTCGCCGCGCATCCCGAGTGGTACAGCCTGATCAAAGGCAAGCGCACGCATGACCACGCGCAGCTTTGCCTGTCCAACCCGGAGCTGCGCGACTTTGTCGTCCAGCGGGTGAAGGAGTGGCTGCGGGAGGCGCCGGACGCGCAGATTATTTCGGTGACCCAAAACGACTGCCACGGCGCGTGCGAGTGCGCCCAGTGCAAGGCGATTGACGACGCCGAGGGCAGCCCTTCGGGGAGCATGCTGGCGTTCGTCAATTACATCGCGGAGCGAGTAGAGCCGGAGTTTCCGCAGGTGGCGGTGGACACGTTTGCCTACCAATACACGCGCAAGCCGCCCAAGACGATCCAGCCGCGGCCGAACGTGATTGTGCGGCTGTGCTCGATCGAGTGCAACTTCCGGGAGCCGCTGGACGATGCGTCGAACGCGGCGTTCCTCTCGGACCTGCAAGGGTGGTCGAAGATATGCCAGCGGCTCTACGTGTGGGACTACACGACGGACTTCAGCCACTATGTGCTGCCGCACCCGAACTGGTTCGTGCTCGGGGCGAACGTGCGGCTGTTCGCGGCGCACAATGTGAAGGGGCTGTTTGAACAGGGCGCCTACCAGGGCTACGGGGCGGAGATGGGCGAACTCCGGTCGTGGGTGCTCGCCCAACTGCTCTGGAACCCGCAGCAGGACGAACGGGCGCTGATCAAAGAGTTCCTGCTGGGCTACTACGGCGAGCCGGCAGGGGAACTCATCGGGCGTTACCTGGAATTGATGCACGAGGCGTCCAAGGGCTTCAACCTGCGCTGTTATTTGGGCAAAGACCCGCCGCACCTCCGGTTCGGGCCGCTGGCGGCGGCCGAACGGCTCTGGCAGCAGGCCGAGGCCGCTGCGGGTCGCGAGGCCGATCCCGAGAAGCTGATTCGCGTCCGGCTCGGGCATCTGCCGGTGCGGTTGGCGTGCCTGGAACGGTGGCAGTCGCTGCGCCGGGAATGCCGGGAACAGCGCGCGGCCTGGCCGTGGCCGGAGTCGCGCAAGGCCGCGGCGGAAGAGTTCCGTCAGGTGTGCCAGGGGGTCCCGGGCAAGGATTGGACCGTGGTGAAGATACTCAGTGAAGGGGGACTGCAGGTCGGGGAATTCGTGAAGCGGTTTGCCCAGGACGA
>CAZHEW010000284.1:0-1887 GCA_964531815.1 uncultured Verrucomicrobiota bacterium | reverse complement strand
GTGTGGTGAAGCGGGCCATCTTGTCCTTTACGGCGGACAACAGCGGCGCGTTCCATATCAATGGCCGGAAGGTTGGGACGGCGAGCGACTTCCACGCCGCGTCGCAGTTCGAGGTTGCCAAGGACTTGCGGGCGGGCGAGAACCAGCTCGCGGTGTCGGTGCGCAATGAGGGGTCGGACGCGAATCCGGCCGGGCTGGTTGCTTTTCTGCGGGTTGAGTTTGCGCAGGGGGCCCCGCTCACGGTTGCCACCGATTCGAGCTGGAAGAGCGCGAGCCAGCAGACCGCCGGTTGGATGGGTGCGGGCTTTGACGAAGCCGGCTGGGTGGCGGCGAAGCAACTCGGTGCACCCGGCATGGCGCCCTGGGGCGAAGTCAGCGGGCCGGAAGACCGCCGGTTGCCGGCGCGGATGCTGCGCCGGGAGTTTGCGGTCGAGCAGAAGGTGCGGCGCGCGACGGCCTACGTTTCGGGGCTGGGGCTGAGCGAGTTCTATCTCAACGGCAGGAAGGTCGGGGACCACGTCCTGTCGCCGGCGCTGACGGATTACACCAAGCGCGCTTGCTATGTGACGTACGACGTGACGCGGCAGCTCAAGAAAGGCGCGAACGCCGCGGGGGTCATCCTGGGCAATGGCCGGTTCTACGCGCCGCGCTCGAAGGTGCCGATTGGAACCGCCAGCTACGGGTATCCCAAATTGCTGTTCCAGATGCGCATCGAGTACCAGGACGGGACGGTGGCGGAAGTGGTCAGCGACGACGCCTGGAGTCTGACCACCGCCGGCCCTGTCCAGGCCAACAACGAATACGACGGGGAGGAATACGACGCGACCCGGGAAATGGCCGGCTGGAACGCGGCCGGCTTCAACGCAACGCGCTGGCAGCCGGTGCAACGGGTGACTGCCCCCGCCGGCGCGCTCGTGGCGCAGATGATCAACCCGATTCGGGTGGTCGAGACGCTTAAGCCGGTTGCCCTGACGCAACCCAAGCCGGGCGTGTGGGTGTTCGACCTGGGCCAGAACCTGGTTGGCTGGTGCCGGCTCAAGGTGTCCGGTCCGCGCGGAACACAGGTCTCCCTGCGTCACGCTGAGACACTCAAGGACGACGGAACGCTTTACCTGGATAACATCCGCGGCGCGAAGGTCACGGACACCTATACGCTGAAGGGCAGGGGAACCGAAGTGTACGAACCGCGGTTTACCTATCACGGGTTCCGCTTCGTCGAAGTGACCGGCTATCCCGGGAAACCGTCGTTGTCCGCGCTGGAAGGCCGGGTGGTGCACGACGACCTGGAGATTGCAGGCGAGTTTACGTGCTCCAACCCGCTGCTGAACCGCATCTACCAGAACATCGTGTGGGGGGTGAGCGGCAACTACCGGAGCATCTCGACCGATTGCCCGCAGCGCGATGAGCGTCAGGGCTGGCTGGGCGACCGCTCGGCGGAGTCGAAGGGCGAGACTTACCTGTTCAACACGGCTGCGCTGTATGCCAAGTGGCTGCAGGACATGGCGGACGCGCAGAAGGACAGCGGCAGTGTGCCCGATGTGTGCCCGGCTTACTGGCCGATCTACTCGGACAACGTCACCTGGCCGAGCAGCACGGTGTTGATTCCCGGCGCATTGCGCGAGCAGTTCGCCGATGAGGGCATTATCGCGCGCCATTATCCGAGCGCAAAGAAGTGGATGGACTACATGGCCGGCTTCGTGACCAACGGCATTATCGCGCGGGATTCCTACGGCGATTGGTGCGTGCCGCCGGAGGACCCGAAGCTGATCCATTCGAATGATCCCAAGCGCAAAACAAACAAGGCGCTGCTGGCCACGGCCTATTTCTACGAGGATGCGCGGCTGATGGCCCGCTACGCGACCCTGCTCGGCAAGGCTGAGGATGCGC
>CAZHEW010000283.1:2108-4958 GCA_964531815.1 uncultured Verrucomicrobiota bacterium | reverse complement strand
GTCGAGCACGTGAAGTTCCAGGACGAAAGCCGGAACGCTTTTCACATCGCGGCCCTGCAGGCCCATTTGGGACGGAGCTGCAGTTTCATTTCGCATTCGATTGCCACCGGGGCGCGCCTGTCGCGCAACACGATCCGCACCGCCCTGGCCGGCGAAGGGGTTGAGTGCGTGCTCAACGGGCTTTACCTCACGCGGGGTGATCAACTAGCCGACCATCACATGGTAGTCGAGCATGCCCAGCCGCATTGCAGCAGCCACGAATACTACAACGGCATCCTCGATGGCCGGTCTAAGGGCGTGTTCCATGGCCGCATCCTCGTGCGGCCCGCGGCGCAAAAGACCGACGCCAAGCAGACTAACAAGAATCTTCTGCTGTCGGATGACGCGACGGTGGACACCAAACCGCAGTTGGAGATCTACGCCGATGACGTCAAGTGCACCCACGGGGCGACTGTGGGGCAGTTGAACGATGAATCCATCTTCTACCTGCGCGCGCGAGGCATCGGCGCGGAAACGGCTCGGCGCATGCTGATTCACGCCTTCGCCGGCGAGATCATCGAGCGCGTTCAGCTCGCGCCGGCCCGGGAAGAACTGGACAAGCTGGTGTGGGAGCGGCTGGAGCAGAACCCGCGCGTGGGAGAGCAGAAACGTGTTTGACGAACTGAGCGATCTCTACCAGCAGGTCATCCTCGACCACTGCAAGAAACCCCGCAACTTCCGCGAGCTGGGCGGCGCCACTTGCTCGGCCCAGGGGCATAACCCCTTGTGCGGCGACCAGTTGACGCTCTATCTGGCGATGGACGGCGAGGTCATCAAGGACATCAGCTTCGTCGGGTCCGGCTGCTGCATTTCCAAGGCCTCCGCCTCGCTCCTGACGGAGAGCGTCAAAGGCAAGAGCCGGAGCGAGGTGCAGACACTGTTCGAGCAGGTCCATGAGATGGTGACGACGGGCAAGGTGATGGGGAACGTGGGCAAGCTGGCCGTGTTCGCCGGCGTGCACAAGTTCCCCGCGCGCGTCAAATGCGCCATCCTGTCGTGGCACGCCGTCATGGCGGCCCTCAAGGGCGAGAACCAGCCGGTCAGCACCGAGAACGACCAAACCTGACCGCAGGCATCATGAGCACCGACGCCCCTGTCACCCTGGCCCGCGATGTCGAAGCGACCATCATCCCCGCGGGCGAGCGAGTGACCCTGCAGAAGGGCGAGACCGCCCGAATCACGCAGAACCTGGGCGGCAGCTACACGGTGGTTGTCAACGGCAACATGTTCCGCATCGAAGGCAAGGATGCCGACGCGCTCGGACTCCAGGTGGCCGCCCCCCCCGCCCTCGCCGCCGCACCAATCTCGCAAGAGGGACTCGAGACAGGAATCTGGAACCAGTTGCGCTCCTGCTACGACCCGGAAATCCCCGTCAACATCGTTGACCTGGGGCTCATTTACGATTGCCATCTCACGCCGTGCCCGGCCGGAGGCTATCGCGTGAATGTGAAGATGACCCTGACCGCCCCCGGCTGCGGCATGGGGCCGATGATCGCCCAGGACGTGCAAAACAAGGTGCTCAGCCTCGAGGGCGTGGAAGACGTGGCCGTCGAACTGGTCTGGGACCCGCCGTGGAATCAGGCCATGATGACCGAAGCGGCCAAACTCCAGTTGGGATTGCTCTAATATGGCCGCCAACACCCCCACTCCCGAGCCGCAGGACAAGCCCGTCAATTGGGCCGCTCTCCGGGCCGATTTCCCGATTCTCCATCAGTCGGTGCACGGACAGCCGTTGATTTACTTCGACAACGCCGCCACCACCCAGAAGCCGCGCGCAGTCATCAATGCCCTGCGCCGGTACTACGAGCGCGACAACGCCAACGTCCACCGCGGCATCCACGAACTGAGCAATCGCGCCACCGCCGCCTTCGAGGCCGCCCGCGCGCGCGCCGCCCAATTTGTCAACGCCCGCACCCCTGACGAGATCATCTTCACCCGCGGCACCACCGAGGGCATCAACCTGGTCGCGCAAGCCTGGGGCGCCAAACATGTGCGCGCGGGGGACATCATCCTGCTCACCGAAATGGAGCACCACAGCAATATCGTCCCCTGGCAACTGCTAACCGAGCACACCGGCGCCCGGCTGGTTTGCCTGCCGGTGACCGGCGACATCGGCCTGCTCGACGCCTCCCGCCTGGACCAGTTCCTGACCCCCCAGGTGAAATTGCTGGCGATAACCCACATCTCCAACTCGCTCGGCACGATCAACCCCGTGGCAGACCTGTGCGCCCGCGCGCGCAAGCTCGGCGTCACGACACTGGTGGACGCCGCGCAGAGCGCCGGGCATCGCCCGGTGGATGTCCAGGAGATCGGCTGCGACTTCCTGGCCTTCTCGGGCCACAAAATGTGCGGGCCGACCGGCATCGGGGTCTTGTACGGCCGCCAGGAAGTGCTCGCAGACATGCCGCCGTATCAGGGCGGCGGGGAAATGATCCTGAACGTGGAGTTCGACCGGAGCACGTGGAAGCCCGCCCCGCACAAGTTCGAGGCGGGCACCCCGGACATTTCCGGCGCCGTGGGCTTGCATGCCGCGATGGATTACCTCGATCAGATCGGGCGGCTCAATATCGCGCGGCACGACCAGGAGCTCGGCGCCTACGCCTACGCCCGGCTTTCCGAGTTCAAGCAGAGCATCCGGCTTTTCGGCCCGCACATCGGCCGCGCCGGGCTGGTGAGCTTCCTGTTGAACGACATCCACGCACACGACGTCGTCACGGTCGCCGACCAGCGCGGGGTCGCCTTGCGCGGCGGCCACCACTGCAACCAGCCGCTCATGCGCAAGCTCGGCGTCGAATCCACCGCCCGCGCCAG
>CAZHEW010000283.1:0-2008 GCA_964531815.1 uncultured Verrucomicrobiota bacterium | reverse complement strand
TGCCGCCGGTGAATGAATTTGTCTCCCCAGAGGGAGGCAAGATGGTCCGGTGCCCGACCTTTGGTCAGGGTGCCGGCAAACCATGCGAAATGTCCCCCGTCGGGGAATGCGCGTGCCGTTGTGTATATCCGCGTGTCGCAAACGGCACCCTCAGACCTGGCGGGGGACAGTTCCTGTACCGGCCCTGCCGCGCCCCGGACGGCGCGTCATGCAGCTTGACCAACCGCCGCAGAGCCGCTAAGCATAGAACCATGACTGGAATTCTCCTGGCCGCAATTCTTGGTTTCGCCGCCCCGGCGTATGCTGGCACCACCGAGCTTCTCCACACCTTCAAAAAGGTCCGAATGACCGACCAGTTCTGGGCCGAAGGCGCGGCGATCGGCGACTTCAACCGCGACGGCAAGATGGACGTCGTTTCCGGCGCCTACTGGTACGAGGGGCCGGACTTCAAGAAGCGCCGCGAAATCTATCCCGCCAACGCCAGCTTCAAACTCAAGAAAACCGACGGCGTGGAAAAAACCATCCCCGGCTTCGAAGGCGCGCTCGGCGTCAACAACGCCTACTCGGATTGTTTCCTCACCTTCACCTACGACTTCAATAACGACGGCTGGACCGACGTTCTGGTTTACGGCTTCCCGGGCAAGGAAGTCGGCTGGCTCGAGAACCCCAAAAACCGCCCGGGACATTGGCAGCGCCATGTCGTGTTCGACGTGCTCGACAACGAGTCGCCCGATTTCGTGGATGTAACCGGCGACGGCAAACCCGAAATGCTGTGCTGCTCGGGCGGCTACCTCGGCTACGTCGAGGCCGATTGGAAAAACCCCGCCGCGCCCTGGAAGTTCCATCCCGTCTCCCCAAAGGGCGATTACCAGCGGTTCAGCCACGGCACCGGCTGCGGGGACATCAACGGCGACGGGCGCATGGACATCCTCGACAAAGACGCGTGGTGGGAACAGCCCGCCTCGGTCGCCAACGATCCAGTCTGGGCCCGGCATCCGTTTCCTTTCGCCCCTGCCGCCGCGCAGATGATCGTCCATGATTTCAACGGCGACGGGTTGAACGACGTCCTGAGCTGCATCAACGCCCACGGCTATGGAATTTCCTGGTACGAACAGGTCCGCGAGGGCGGCAAGATCACCTTCCGCGAGCACGTTATTCTTAACAAGGACCCCTCGAAAAACCGCTACGGCGTGCAATTCTCGCAGCCCCATGCCTTCGCGCTGGTTGACATGGACCGCGACGGCCTCATGGACTTCGTGACTGGCAAACGCTTCTGGGCGCACGGCAAAGACGGCCCCGACCCCGATTCCAATTCCGCCGCCGTTCTCTATTGGTTCAGGCTCGTCCGCCCGGCCAGGGGCCAGGCCGATTTCGTCCCCCATCTGATTGACGACGACTCGGGCGTCGGCACTCAAGTCACCGCCGGCTACGTGAGCAATCCCAAGTTTCCCGACGTCGTTGTCGGCAACAAGAAGGGCGTCTTCGCCTTCAAGCACGAGACCAGGGAAGTTCCCCGTGCCGAATGGGAAAAGGCGCAGCCAAAACCACAACCGGACGCCAAATGACCGGCGGAAACACCCATCCAACCAGTATCAACTGACCTTTAACGTTAACGGCACCGACCACCAAAACCCTTGTCGCGTTGGCTAACTGTCCATTTATTGGACACGCACCCAAGCCGCGATCTCAGCACCAACCAACTCTCCGCAGTCAGGGTTAGTTCCCTTTTCGACCAATTCAACCCATTCCACCCTGTCCATAGCCCATGGTGAGCCGTGTACAAGGGGTGTACACCGGGTGCTCACCGGATGCACACCGGGTTTTCGCTTGTTCACCCGGTGAGCATCCGGTGTACACCCGTTGTACACGGCGCCAAGGCACGGGAGAATGGCGGGATTTGGCGCGAATGCGGCTGCGTTGGCGAGCGATTAGGCTATGAGATTCCTGCCCGTCGGCCGGCTTGGGTTTGAGCTTTTGTTTGGTCCTGGCAGGGGGCCGGGCTGCGCCT
>CAZHEW010000282.1:0-4981 GCA_964531815.1 uncultured Verrucomicrobiota bacterium | reverse complement strand
GCCCGGGAAGGCGTGTTTATCGGCACCTCGTCGTGGAAGTATCCCGGCTGGCGGGGCCAACTCTACCACGAGGACCGTTACATTTGGCACGGCAAGTTCTCCGAGGCCCGCTTCGAGCGGCTGTGCCTGGCGGAGTATGCCGCGGTGTTCAAGACCGTGTGCGTGGATGCGGCCTACTACAAGTTCCCGGATCGCCGGTTCCTGGAGCCGCTCGTTTCCCAGGTGCCGGCGGACTTCCTGTTCGCCCTCAAGGTGACGGACCAGATCACGATAAAGCGTTTCCCCAACTTGCCCCGGTTTGGGCGCCGCGCCGGTGCTCCCAACGAACATTTCCTTAATGCGGGCCTGTTCGAGTCGGCATTCCTCGGTCCCTGCCGCGAGTTCCAGTCGAACCTTGGGTTGCTGATCTTCGAGTTTTCGCACTTCTCCCCGAGCGAGTTCGAGCGCGGGCGGGAGTTTGTCGGCGCGCTGGATGAGTTCCTGAGCCGCCTGCCCCGCGGTTGGCGTTACGGCGTGGAGATTCGGAACCGGACGTTTCTGCATCCGGAGTATTTTGCGGTGCTGGCGCGCCACGGCGCGGCCCACATGTTCAACAGTTGGCAGGACATGCCCAGCCTGGGCGAGCAACGGGCGCTGCCGGGCAGCCGGACGAGCCCGGATTTCTTCGGCGCGCGTCTGCTGCTCAAACCGGGCCGCAAGTACGAGGAAGCCGTGAAGCTGTTCAGCCCTTACGATCGCCTTAAGGACCCCTGCCCGGAAGGGCGCGCGGACGGGGTGAGTTTGATTCAGGAAGCGCGCTGGCATAGCGGCACAGCCAGGGCATTCATCTATGTGAACAACCGGTTTGAGGGCAATGCGCTGGAAACGATCGCTGCGATGGTGGAGCAGGCAGCGCGCCGGCGAGGAGGAAACCGCCCGGGAGACTGGCGGGGCAAATCAGGGCTGCACGATCTGGTTGCGGATGGCGTAGCGGACAATGTCCGCGATGGAATGCAGATTGAGCTTGCGCATGAGGTTGGTGCGATGCGTCTCGACGGTCTTGGCGCTGATGCCGAGCGTCCTGGCGACTTCCTTGGTCGCCTTGCCCTCGGCGATGAGCTGAATGATCTCGCGTTCGCGCGCTGTGAGTTCCGGGCAACCCGGGGCTTCGGGATTGAGGTAGCCTTGCAGAACCACCGCCGAGACTCTGGGCGTGAAGTAAGGTTTGTGTTCGGACAATGCCTGGAGGGCGGCGACCAGGAACTCGCCGGCATCGGTCTTGAGAAGGTAGCCGTGCGCCCCCGCCGAAAGCATCTCATGCACCAGCTTCTCTGAATCATGCATGGTGAGGATCAGCACTTCCGCACGCGGGTTCGCGGCAAGGATTTGGCGGGTTGCCTCCATGCCGTTAAGCTCTGGCATGGCAAAGTCCATAACGACGATGTTGGGGCTCAGCTCGCGTGCCATGGCCACCGCCTCGCGGCCAGTGCGGGCCTCGCCGCAGACTTCCCACCCGTGCTGGCCTTCGATCGTGACGCGCAGCCCCTTGCGCACCATTTCGTGGTCATCGGCGAGGAGAATGCGCAGCCGGCTCATAGTGAAGTCAGGGCGTAGCGGTCGGGCCCGGGGGAGGAGTGGACAGCGACACGGAAGCCCGCACGGTGGTGCCCGTTGGGCCGGACTCGAGGTCCAGCTGGCCTCCCAAGAGGCGCAAGCGTTCGTGCATGCCGCCAAGGCCCACACCGGAACCGCCGCTCCGGGCCTTGATTCGTGCCAGCTTGTCACCAGGTATGCCCTGTCCCATATCTTGCACTTCCAGCGTAACCTGGGAGTCCTGGCGTGTTAAGCGGATTCTGGCGCGGGAGCTGCCGGAGTGTTTCAATACGTTGGTGAGGCTCTCCTGGATCACCCGGAACAGGGCCAGCTCCATGTCTTCCGGCAGGCGCCCAAAATCTGCAGGCAGCTCCAACTCGATCTTGACGCCGCTGCGGGCAGAAAGACCTTGCGCGTAGTCCTCGACCGCGTCCACAAGCCCCATGGCTTCGAGCAGCGGAGGGTGCAGCAGATAGGAATGCGTGCGAATCTCCTGCGCCGCCTGATGGGCCAGTTCGATGCAGTCGCAGCACAGCATGTGGGCTGGTGTCGAGGTCTTGGCCAGATGCCCTTTGAGGCTGCCCAGGTTGAGGGTGAGCGCCGCGAGATGCTGAGCGGTGGTATCGTGCAGCTCCCGGGCCAGATGGCGCCGTTCCAAGTCGCGCACCTGGAGCAGGTGAGCCGAGAGCCGGTGCAGTTCTTCCTCCGCCCGCTTGCGGGCCGTTACGTCGCGGGACACTACCAGCACTTTGGATACCCGGCCCTGTTCATTGCGAATCACGCTACCCCGCGATTCGATGTGCCGCGTCTGGCCCTCTCGATCTATCATGCGATATTCAAGCCTCTGTCCCATGCCGGTTCGGACCGTTTCCCCGAAAGCCCGGGCGACAAGATCGCGATCGTCAGGATGCACCTCGGTGAATGAGTCAGTCCCCCGCAACGACTCCGGATCGCCCAAAATCTGTCGGTAGGAGGGGCTATTGTAGAGCCGGTGGCCCTGGACATCGAGCAGCGCCACCAGATCGGCGAGGTTGTCCATAATCAGGCGGAACTGCTGCTCGCTTTGGCGCAACGCCCGCTCCGCCTCCTTTAACGGCGTGACATCCCGCATCACCTCGATGGCGCCGGACCGGCGCCCAGCCTGGTCGAGGAGGGGCGCCGCTGCGCCCCAAAGATGAGCCCCCTGACCGTTTCTCAGCCGGGGGAAGAAAGCCTCGCCGTAAACAGCATTCCCATCGCGTTTGAAGGATTGGAACGTGGCCTCGGCTTCTGGGCTTCGCCGGTTTACGAGGTCAATGAGCATCGGGCGCCGTTCACGATAGAAGGCCTCGGCATAAGCGTAATCGCTCAAGCCCAGGATGGCCTCCTTCTTCAGGCCCGTCATGGTTTCGCAGGCCCGGTTCCAGGCGATCACGCGGTTGTCCTGGTCAATAACGAAGGTTGCATCGGGCAGGAACTCGATGATGTTCAACAGGCGCTGATGCGCCTCTCGTCTTTCCAACTCGGCCTGCCGGCGCTCCGTTCGGCTGCGCAGAGCGCCGATGCCATAGGCCAGGTCACGGGCCAATTGGGCCAACAATTCCACTTCACCGGGATTGAAGGTGCCCGCTTCGGCGGCATACACCATGAGCGCGCCCAGTATGCGTTCGCCGCTCTTAAGCGGGAGTGTGGCCGAAGCGGCATAACCGCGATCCAATGCCGCCTGGCGCCACGGGCCGAAGTCTGGGTGGGTGAGAATGTTCCGAGCGATGACGGGCTGGCCGGTGCGGATAGCGATGCCAGTGGGGCCGCGGCCGGCTTCGTTGTCGGCCCAGCTAAGTTTGACCGTATCCAGGTAGCCGGCATCGAAGCCGGCCCGGGCGACCGGGCGCACGGACTTGGCAGAGTCTTGTTCGGCGAAACCGACCCAGGCCATGCGGTAGCCGCCAACTTCTACCGCCAGCCGGCAGACGGCTTGCAGCAGCTCAGTCTCGTCAGTGGCGCGAACGAGCACCTCATCACATTGCGTGAGCATGCGCAAGGTGCGGTTGGTGTGGCCCAGATCCGCCGTGCGCTCGGCCACGCGGCGTTCCAGCGTGGCGGTGATCTCCTTCAACATGGACTCGGCCTGCTTGCGCTCCGTAATGTCGCGGTTGTTGCCGCGCACCCCAAGGTAGTGCCCCTTATCGTCAAAGACCGGCTGGCAAGCGTGCGCCACCCACCGGCACGTTCCATCCGGCCGGACAATGCGCCATTCGCATTCCCCGGCCTTGCGGTGGGCCAGGGAATCTCGCTCATGAGCGTCAAATTGGAGCCGATCGTCGGGATGAACCAGGCGGCGGGTCAAACCGGGATCCGCCACGAAGTCGCCGGGTTTGTGGCCGGTGATGCGCTCGCAGGACGGGGAGACGTAGATAAACCGGCCGGCTGGGTTGGTCCAGAACTCCCAGTCGTACGTGTAGTCCGCGAGGGTCCGGTACTGTTGCTCGCTCTGGCGTAGCGCCGCCTCTGTCCTCTTGCGGTCGGTGATGTCCAGGTTGATCCCGGTGGCGCCGATGGGTTTGCCTTGCGCGGTATAGACAATAGACCCCCGGTTGGCGATCCACCGCTCCCCCCGATCGGGATGCCGGATGCGGAACTCGAAAACGAACTCCTTTCGCCGATCTTTCATCGTGCATTGAATGAACCCTTGCACAGCTTTGCGGTCGGCGGGATGAATGCGCCGGAGCCAGTTCTGAAAAGTAGGCGCCACGTTCGATTTGTAACCATACAGCGAGTAATACTCAGGCGACCAAACGGTCCGGTTGGTTTTGAGGTCCCAGGTCCAGGTTGCGGCCTTGGCCGCGTTCAGCGCCAGGTGCATCCGCTCCTGGCTCCGGCGCAGGGCCTCCTCCATCCGCTTGCGCGCGGTGATGTCGTGGACCATGCCGACCGAGCGCACGACCCGGCCCGTCTCATCGCGGAAATGCTCGCACTTCTCAAGAACCGTTCGCACCTCGCCAGTCCGTCTGCGGACGATCCGGTGTTCGATCTCGTAGCTGCTGCGCCCTTCGCGCAGCGAGCCGGAATAGGCGGCGTCCACCGCGGCACGGTCGTCCGGGTGCACGCGCGCGAGGAAGGCGTCATAGTTCACAGCGAACTGTTGCGGCCGCAGCCCGAAGATCCGATAAACCTCGTCCGACCAGGTCAGCCGGTTGCTGAGCAGATCCAGGTCCCAACTGCCGAGGTGGCCGATCTCTTCGGCTCGCTTGAGTCGCTCCATACTCCTGCGCAACGCCGCCTCGGCCTGCCTGCGCTCAGTAATATTCTGGACCATCGTGAGAAGCACCTCGCGGCCCGCGAATGGAGTGCGTCTAATACTGACCTCCACATTTAGGTTCTTCTGGCAATGTCTGGGGATTATTCATTGGACGATTTGAAGTGATGGCAA
>CAZHEW010000281.1:0-4994 GCA_964531815.1 uncultured Verrucomicrobiota bacterium | reverse complement strand
TACCATCAACCCATGCACCATAGACGACTTCAGGTAACGGCCAAGCTCCTCGGGCTGCTCATCCTTTCGCTGTCAGGGCTCTGCGCGCTGGCGGCGGGCGAGCCGATTACGTGGTTGGCGGCCGGGGACATGCAGCTCACGCTGCGCAGCGCACCGGGCGGCGTGCGGGTTGACAGCTTGCTCGACACGCGATCCGGCCAGGAACTGCTCGCCACGAATCCGCTCCCGCTGTTCTCGCTCACGCTGCGCCAGGCCGGTTCGACCAACCAGTTGCGCCTGGGCGCCGACGCCGGCTGGAGCCAGTTTGGCTTCCAACGGCGCCGGGCGCGCCTCGAGCTGCGCTGGTCCCAGCCCCTGGAGAAGTCCCTGGCCGGCGTTTCCGTCACGGCCACCGTTACGCCCGACTCCCGCGCCGGCGCCCTCCGCTGGAAGCTGCGCGTTGACAACACCAGCCCCGACTGGAGCGTCTGGCGCGTCCTGTTCCCGCAGGTGGCCCTGGCTGACCTCGGGACCAACGCGGCTGTGCTGGTGCCGCGCGGCCCGGGCGATCTCCAGCGCGGCGTCTGGCACCGGCCGTTCAGCTTCGGCGGCACCTATCCCAACGGCTGGTGCGCCATGCAGTTCATGGCGGCCTATCGCGAGGGCGGGCAGCCGACGGGCCTTTACGTGGCCGCGCACGACCCTTGGGGCAGCACCAAGGACCTGTCGCTGAAAAGCGACCCAGCGGCGCATACCGTGCGGTTGAGCTTCGATCACCCCGCCCCCGACCTCGGCCGGGCCGGAAACAGCTTCATCCTCGAAGGCGAAGCCGTCTGGCAACTCCTGCGCGGCGACTGGTTCGATGCGGCGATGATCTACAAGCGCTGGGCTCAGCGCGAAGCGAAGTGGTGGCCGCGCCTGACGCGCGACGGCCGCGCCGACACCCCCCGCTGGATGCGCGATGTGAATGCGTGGGCCATGACCGGCGGCGCGCCGGGCGAGTGCGTGCCGGCGGTGAAACAATTCCGCGACTTCCTCGACATGCCGGCGGCGTTTCACTGGTATAACTGGCACCAGGTCCCCTTCGACAACGACTACCCGCATTACTTCCCCACCAAGCCGGGTTTCGCCTCGGGCGTCGCCGAACTGAAGGCCGCCGGCGTCTTCACGATGCCCTACATCAATGGCCGGCTGTGGGACTCCCACGACCGCGGCGCCGAAGACTTTCAATTCACCGGGCTCGCCCTGCCCGCCACTACGAAGCAGGCTGACGGCTCGCCATTTTTCGAGACTTACAACAGCAAGGAGACCAACGGCCAGCCCGTGCGTCTGGGCGTGATGTGCCCCGCCACCCCCCTCTGGCAGAACACCGTCAGCAACATCGTCCTGCGGCTCCTGGGCGAGTGCGGCACCAGCGCGGTCTATATTGACCAGATCGCCGCGGCCTCGCCCGCGCTCTGCCAGGACCCCGCGCACGGCCACCCGCTCGGCGGCGGGCATTGGTGGAACGAGAGCTACTGGAAAATGCTCGAGGCCATCCGCCGCGCCATGCCGCCCGGGTCGGCCCTGACCACCGAGTGCAACTCCGAGCCCTTCATCCGCTGGTTCGACGGCTATCTGACCTGGCACTGGCAGTTCCCGGGCCAGGTGCCCGCGTTCCCGGCCATCTACGGCGGCACCGTGCAGATGTTCGGTCGCGCCTATCGCGGCGGCGCCACCAAAGACCTGGCCCTCCGCATGAAGGCCGGACAGCAAATGGTTTACGGCGAACAGCTCGGCTGGCTCGACCCTGGGGTCATGAAGGAACCGGAGAACGCCGCCTTCTTCCGCCAAATGGCGCGGCTCCGCGCCCGCTTCAGCCGCTACTTCTCTGCCGGCGAAATGGCCCGGCCCCCGCGGCTCCTCGGCCCCGTCCCCACCGTCCGCGCCGACTGGCAATGGTCGGGCGAATGGTGGGTCACCACCGACGCCGTGCTGACCGGCGCGTGGCAGTTGCCCAAAGAGAAGCGGATGGTCCTCTTCTTCGTAAACGTCGGCGACGAGCCCGTGACGAACCAGGTGCATTTTGATGCCGCAGCCAACGGAATCCGCACGCGCGCGCTGCGCGCCCAGCGCAGCACCGCCCACGCGACGGAAACCGACTGGGAGAAGCTGTCCCCCGCCTTCGAGCGCGCCACGACCTTCCCGCCCCGCCAGGCCGAAGCGTGGGAACTGAAGTGGTAGGGCGACAGTTGACAGACCACTGACCACTGACCAGTGATCGGCATATCACCTTGGAAACCCCCTGTATACCCCTTGTATACCCCCTGTAAGCCCCCTCTATACCCCCTCTATTGGAATAGAAGGGGTATACAGGGGGCTTACAGGGGGTATACAGGGGGTTTAGATGGGGATATGGTGCGGCTAGGGCGAACTAAACGATGGGACAGGCTGAAAACTGCAGGGCTGGCGGCGGCTTGAGGAGCCGCTGGACCTGCTGGACCGGAATGCGGCCGGAGAGGCTTTGGGGCAGGTCGCGCTGGCCGTTGACCAACTCCCCTTGCATCAATGCGGGTAACAAGGCCTGCGTCCCCGCCGGCCCCGATGAGGCGTAACCAGCGCTTGGTTGCACAAATAACCGATACATGCTCCGCCGCGTGGGGGCACGCGGCCTGCAGAAGGTTGTCGGCCGCGTGCCCCCACGCGGCGATATCGCTAATCTCTGCAATCAAGCACTGGTCCCCATCGGCTTTCCCACTCTTGCACACGAATATGTCCGGCCAGCCCGACAGGACAAGTTTCACCGATCCCAACGTGCCGTCCTCCGGCCCGGCGCATTACCACGTTGGGGTTCAGCCGCAGCGGCGCTGGCGGTGCGCCAGCGTTTTGGACTGCGGGGGGTGAGAGGGGAGGGCACGCACCGCTTTTACTTGCTCCCCGCACGTGCTTCCCAAAGCGGTGTCAGCCCCGTTCCCCGCCAGCCACCGCACTCCGCAACCTGGTGGCCTGCCGGCTTGAGCGCTTCGGCGATGGTGACTTCCGCCAGCGGCATGGGCCGATTAAGCTTGAACGGGGCCGGCAAACCTGCTCAGATAGGTGTGGTTGGTTGAGTCCGTAGGCAAGAGATGATGAGCCGATGAAGCGGAAGCGAATAGCTATTATCATCGTGGGCGCCGGCTTGCTCAGCCTGCTAACGCTGGCCGCGCTCCGGGGGCTTGAACCATCTCATGGCGAGCGCAAAGCCAGGTTGACAGGTGCGCGGGTGGAGAGCCTGCCGCCATCAAATCCCGCCGCCGCCTCTGTAAACGCCTCGGACCGCGTCCCCGGCACAAATGAGGGACCCCGAAACTTCTCTCCAACCGGCGTCTCCGGGCCGCCAGCCCCTGAGGCTCCCGGCAGCCCGGAGGCATTGCTGGAACGGCAGCGGTCGCTGATTCTGAGCAGCCGCTACGGCACAGCACCAATCCGGGATGTGCTGCGCGAGTTAAGCGAGGCGACGGGCGGGCCGGAGGTCCAATTGATCTTCCAGGCATTGGCCTTGCGGAAGAACGAAGCGCTGCCGGTGGTAAGGGAGCGGCTGCGCGCGGGAGCCATGTATGAGAAGCACCTGCTGACGAAGTTTCTGCGCCTGTGCCCCTGGCCGGAGACCAGGCCGGAACTGCTGGCCCTGGCCGGGGAAAGCGGCGCACAGTGGTTGCCGCGGCAGGGGGCGCTGTATGCGCTGGGCGCGCTCGGCGATGTGTCCGTCGGCCCGGAGGTGGTCGCGATTCTCCGGGACCCGGCGTGCCCCGAAGGGGTGAAGCTGGTCTCGATCGCCGCCCTGGCTCGCATCGGATACCGGGAGGGCGCGGCGGCAATCCGCCCTTACACGGAAGGCCCGGACCTGCATCTGCGCCTGTTCGCCTGGCGCGCGCTGGCCGAGCTCGGTGAGCCGGTGAACCGCGATTTCCTGTTTTCCGCCTTGCAGAATGAGGAGCATCTCATCCGCCAGGAAGCTTGCGAAGCGTTAGCCGCCGCGGGGGGCGCCGGCATTTCCGGCAGACTCCAGGCCATGGCGAAGAATGATCCCCATGAAGCGGTCCGGGATGCCGCCGCGCAAGCTCTGCTGCAACAGGAAATTCGCGACCTCGCGCCCGCTCAGAAGCTGGCTCTGCTGGGGCGAAAGCTCGAAGGGGCCGAGCGCCACAACGCGCTCTGGATTGTGCAGACGATCCTGGCGCAGTGCGGCAAGGAGGGCAGGGCCTTTGTCGGCACGCTTGCATCAGGGAACAGTCGGCTCGGGGAGCGGGCGTCCGCACTTCTGATTCTGTCAGCCAACACTCTATAGGAGCAATGAAACCTGAGGACACCCCATGAAGATAAACCGCACCAAAGGCTGCCAGCTTGCAGCGTCATTACACCGGCTCCTCGTGTTGCTGGCAGCGGCCGCCGCCCTTGGCCCAGGCCCGCTCTGCCCGGCCGCGCGGGCGCAAGGCACCCCGAAGCACGCCAGCGCGCCGACGCACCAGACCCTCATGGACTACGCCGTTGCCAAGGCGGGCGAACTGGCGACGCCGCTGACGTTCCCGGGCACGCCGGGCGCGCGGTTGCGGGAAGCGGCCTACGACGAAGACAACCCGGTAACGCGCTCGCTCAACCACGCGTTTAATCCGCTGACGGACGCCGGGTTCGCGGGGGCCAGCATGACCGCCCGGGACGCGGCGCTGGAGTACTGGAACAGCATGGCGGCGGCCTTTGTGAGCGGTGATCGCGACGGCGGCGACGGCTCGGGGGCGTGGCATTTCCTGGGGCGCGCCTCGCATCTGCTGCAGGACATGTCATCGCCGCTGCATGCATTCGCGCTATGGCACACTGGCATAACCGAACCGGTCTGCCAGTACGAGGGGTATTGGGAGAACAATGACACGAGCCTGCGCTCGATCCTGGCGTCCATCGGCGCCCCGTTGCTCAGCAGCGCCCTGGATGCGAAAGCCAGCGAGAAGCTCGACGCCTTCACCAGCCAGCGGTTGACCTACCGGTTCAACAACAGTTGCCCC
>CAZHEW010000280.1:0-5031 GCA_964531815.1 uncultured Verrucomicrobiota bacterium | reverse complement strand
AGCAGGTCCTGGCAGTTGATGACCTTCTCGGCCAGGTCCACCGGCACGTAGTAATACTGGTTGGAGGCCTCGAACCCGATGCGCGAGTCGCGGGTTTGGATGGCGTGCAGGCGCCGCGCCAACCCCAGCTCCGCCCGCAGCAACCCTTCGAGTTCCGCGCCGGCCGATTGCGCGTCGGCCGCGGACTTTGCGGTTTGCAGGCGGCGGCGCGCGAGGATGAAGCGGGCCTGGTTGGCCGTGCTGCGAAAATGCAGGGCGGCGGCTTCGCCCACGTCCAACTCCTGCAACGCGGCAGCAGTCTGCGCCGGGTTCAGCCGGTTCCGGCACGCCTGGAAGGCCGCGGCCAGGCTCGTGTGCGCGCGCTCGAAGCCGGTCGCCACTTTCTCGAACTGTCCGACGAAGACCTCCGGCGGATAGACGGCGCGCCAGGCGTCGAGGTCGTCGTAAGGAAAGCCGACCATCGAGGCGCGATAGCCGGTAGCTTCGCCCCAGAGCGGGTTGGCCGGGCCGACTTGCATCGGCGCGTTATAGACCAGGCTGCCGTGAAAGGGGAATTCGCTGAACGCCGCGCTGTAGTCCTGCCAGGCGCGTACCGCCGACGAGGCGAGCTCTTTTCCGAACCGGCGCTCCGCCACCCGCGCCAGCGCGCCGTCCGGCTCGGCGGCCGGGCTGCCGGCGGGCGCGGCGCCCAGTTCGGCAACGGCTTCGAGATTGGGCGACGGATACCCGCCCAGCGTCCAGCCGAGCATGATGCCATTGACGCCCTGTTGGCGGAGGTTGGCGATGTGGCGGGCGACGTTGGCCAGCGCCGGGACGTAGGGGACTGCCGAGAGTTCCCAGGTGTTGCCACACTGAGTCTTGGCCACTGTGCGCAGGCCCCGGGCGCGGGCCAGTTCCCAGTGACGCCGGGCGCGGTCGCCGGGGCCAATGGTGGAAATCGAGTATTCGCCGATGGCCGTGGCCACGCCGCCGCGCTTGATGGGCATGCCCCACTCGCTGACGCTCATGAAGGCGACCTCGGGGGGAAGCTGCGCGATGATCTTCTCCACCCAGTCATCGTGCCAGCCCCAATCCCAGACGATGAGCTTCTGGCCGTGGCCGGCCTGTCGAATGCCTTCGTAGAAGGTCGTGTTGACTTCGGCGATCACATCGGCGGGCGGGCGTTGGCCGCAGCGCGGGCACCCCTGGCCGCCGCCGTGCGACCAGCAATTGGTCAGGTTCTCGGAACCGCTGATGGTGAAGAAGCCAGCCAGGCCGGGAACGGCGCGGCAGATCGAGGCCACCGCCGAGGCGAGCCACGCGCGCACTTCGGGCACGCTGGTGCACAGGGCGGCGAAATCGCCCGCCGGCACGCCCTTCAAGTCCGGCCGCGAGGCAAAGAAGCTCACCGGGCAGGAGCGCGGTTCATTCAGGTAGAGATAGACGCCCACGCCGTGCCGCCGGGCCCGCTCGACGAGCCGGCGCAGATTCTTGAGCCGCGTCTCATAATGCCGGCTCTGCCGCGCATCCCACGGGAACGGCGCGAGCCGCGTCAGGACCGCTTGCAGCCACACGCCCTCGACCCCCGACGCGGCCAGGCGCGCCAGGTAGCCGTCCGGGTATGGGTCCAGCGTGGGATCGAGCAGCGGGTCGCCGTAAAGCGCGAAATAGGAGTAACAGAACCGCGGGGAGAAGGCACTGGCGCCCGGCGCAGTGCTCGCGCCGGTCTTCGGGGGCCGTGACAACTGCTTGATGAACTCGAACAGAGGCTGCTCGGATTGCCCGGCGCCCCCGGGGAATTCGGCGCGCAGAACGGCGGCAATCTCGCCCGCGCGGGCACGGGCGCGGGCATCGGGCGGACGATAGTTCAGGCGTTCGCATTGCGGCTTGAGGTTGCCCAGCTTGATGAACAGGAAGTCATCCTCGCGCAGCGAGAAAGCCATCTCTTCGGCTGTCCAGCCCAGGAGCTGCAGGAGTTGATCGTAGGGCAACAGATGCCAGTTGCGGCGGATGACCGACAGCGCGGACCGGCGTTGCTGTTCCACGGTGATCCGCGGCGGCCCTGCCAGGCCCATGCTCCGGCCCAGGCGCACAATCTCGCCGGCGGTGGTTCCGACGACTTGCGCCATCCGTCGGGCGGGCACCAGTTGCCAGTTGCGCCAGACAAACGCGTGCAGGCGATCGGGAAAGTGCGGGAAGGGCACCGGCTTGGGGGCGTTGCCGCGGGGGAGGTCCGCTGCGCTCAGGCCGGCTTCTGTGACGGCGGGAGCCGTCCCGGCCCAGCCCTCGATCAATCCATACTTTGCCAGCCCGCAGCTTCCCAAAGCCAGGGAAGCCGACTTGAGGAAGGTTCTGCGATTAAAGGTCCCGCTTGTGTGCTTCAGGTCTGACGACATAGTGAATGTTGGTGCTTGATTGGTAAACCTTCGCCCGCGCGGAGGCAATGCCGTTCGACGCCCCGGATACGGCGGTCACAGCAGCATCCTGGCGGCAGCGGGAAGCCGGAATGCCCGGCCGACGACGTATTGGTTCAGAGCGGCGGTGATCCATGCGCGGGAAGCCGTGACCTTCTGGAACGCAATATGGACCTGGCCGTTCTGCTCGCTTAGTTCGTATGCGGCAGCATTGATCCAGATGCGCGACGCCTCTCCGTTTAAGTCCAGCTCGACCCGCATGGTCTTCTGGTCGGTGTTGATGGTGAGTGCCTGGACCGTGCCGAATTGCTCGATCTCGCGGTTGATGAGCGCGGTGATGGCCGCTTCGGCGGCGGCCTCCTTGAGCGAGTTTAATGGGTTATTCATGTCGAAATCCTTGCGAGCAGTGGCCCCGCCAGCCCGCCGTTCACCGTTTCAGCGCCAGGTCCACACAGATGACCTCCTGATCATTCCGCGCATAGCAGCAGCGATTGGCAAACGCCGGATGCGACCAGACCACGGCCCGGCCGCAATCCTTGTTCGCCGGCTCTAACAGGTGAGCGCGGCTGATTTCCTCATAGCCGCGGGGGCTGAGCCTCGCGATGATCAAGTCCCCCTTCTCATTGAAGAGGAAGAAGCGTTTGCCGTTCTTGACGATGAAGGCGTTGGCCCAGCGCACGGGGCCGCCCGGGGTGGTGGCCGCAAACGTCTCCCAGACCCGTTCGCCTGTTTCCAGCTTCAAGCACCGCAATTGCCCGTAGCTGCACACGCCGTAAACGTGGCCGTCTTCGAGGAAGGGCGTGCACATGACGGCGTTGAGATGAGTCGTATCTTTCTCGCTCACCTTGAGCGTGCGCCAAACGGTGGTGGCGGCGGGCTTGGCCGAATCGAGGCCCAACATCAGCGAACCGCTGTAGAAGGCCGTGAAGAAGAGCCGGTCGCCGAGCCTGCGCGGCGTGGCGAGGCTCATGCCGGTGCGCGATTTAAAGGGCACTGACCAATAGACCTCGCCGGTCTCCGGGTCGAGCGAGTTGGCGGTTTCGGGATGCCAAAGGATAAGCTGCCGCTTCCCGGCCGCTTCAAAGAGGATCGGCGAACTGTAACCCGGCTCCGCGGCGCTCAACGCGCGCCAGATCTCCTTGCCGGTGTCCTTGTCGAAAGCCACCACGGTGCTGCCCGCGCCGCCCGCCAGGCAAATCAGCCGGTTGCCGTCCAGCAGGGGATGCCCCGCGAAACCCCACACCGGTGCTTTGATGCCGAGGCCCTTCTTGAGATCGCGCGACCACAGAACCTTGCCGCCGGTTGCCTCGAGGCAGAGGAGGTTGCCCTCGGCGCCGAGGGCATAGACTTTGCCTTCGCTGACCATCGGCGCGACGCGCGGCCCCGCCGGGTAGCTGATGGTGTAAGGGCATTCGTATTCGTGTTTCCAAAGCACCTTGCCGTCGGCTTCACTCAGGCAAAGCACACGCTCGAAGCTGAGGGCCGTGCTGCGATCAGACGCGTCGGCCGGGTTGCTGGCGCCTTGGGCAAGCCGGCGGTCGGCGACATAGACTCGTCCCCGGGCAACGCTCGGCCCGGCATAGCCCCGGCCGATGCTTGCGCGCCAGCGGACCGGCGGCCCGTTCGTGGGGAACTTCTCCACGATGCCCGACTCGCGCCAAACCGAATCGCGCTTCGGGCCGAGCCATTGCGGCCAGTCGTCGGCGAACAACGTGTTGCCGGCGAGCAAGCCGGCGCAGACCGCGCCCAGACGCAAGCTCCAGATCGAGTGCATGGGAGCAAACTGCCTGAGCCGGCGGTGTTCGGCGACGCCAAAAGAGCCCTCTAATGCGCCAGTGCCGGCCAGGCCGCGGGGGGGTGGACCGGCCACTTCAGGACCGTCCACGCCGGGTGCCGATGAAGGCGTAACGCGCATGGGTCAAGCCGTTGACCACACTGTCCACGTAGTACCTGAACCCCTGCGACAGGTTGACCTGCTTGGCATGCATGGGCAGGGCGGCCTGCTTGAAGAATTCCCTGTAATCGGACAGCGTGTAGAAACGCTCGTTCACGCCCGTGGCGATCAGTTTGGCCAGCATGCGGGCGCGCGACTTCATACGCATCGCCGGCCAGACCGGCTCGCGAATGGCGACCAGTTGCCCGCCGGGCTTGAGCACGCGCTTGGCTTCGCGCAACACCTGGACAATGTTCGCCGCGCGGTGGAGCACGGACGCGCAGACCACATAATCAAAGTGATGGGCTGCAAAATCCAGGTGATGAAAGTCAACCGGCATTCGCGTGATCTTGTCAGCCTGGGCGTTGAGCAGCTTGAAGACCTTCGGCGCGTATTGCTGCAGCGGCTGGGGGCAGGGATCCGTCGCGATGACCGCGACCACCCGGGGCAGCTTGGAGAGCTCCGCGCTAAACCACGCCCCGCCCGCGCCGATCTCCAGTATCCGGCCCCGGAATTCCACACCGCATTCCCGGGTCAGGAACGGCACGTACTTGGAGAACCGCTCCTTCACCCGCCGCAACCACTCATCTTCCGGCAGCGACTCGGTCGCCTGCCGGGCCCACGAATCGCGCAGGCCAAAGAATCCTTCACGCTCGATGCGCGCGAGGTAGGCCTTGCTCTCGACGTACTTGGACTCAGGCGGAT